>CAIYBQ010000196.1 GCA_903924445.1 uncultured Armatimonadota bacterium
ACCTGGCCATTTTTCCGCAGCACTTGCGGGCCTTCGTTAATGGTTGGGAGCTTGTCTTTGCCACCGCTTCCAGCGGTTTCCCAAGGAAAGTCCGGGGATGACAGTTTAACGCGTGGGCCAGTGCAGGCGGTGGTGCCGGTCATTTTCGCGATGTAGATGTGCTGGGCAACATTTTGTCGACCTTCCCAGCCTGACCAGAGCGCGAAGCGGCCTTGCTGCCCGAGATCAAGGATCGTCATATCGATGGCCCACGCATCCCCGGGAAGCTCGACCTTGCCGGCAAAGCGGAATGTCCCCGTCGGAAGCTCATCCTCGGATACGAGAGCTATCATCCGGTGGTTGAAGTTATCGCCATCATCCGCGGCGACGTAGATCACCCACTGATTCCCTATCCGGTGCAGCTCAGGTGCCCAGAGTTCCTTCGCAAAGGGACCGCTTTCCGGTGCCGTATAGACTTTGTGGGCCTTTGCCGTCCCTAAGTTTTGGAGTTGCTTTGTGCGGTCGACCCAGATCGTGTTTCCGCGGCCCGCATGACAGTACCAGTACTCATCCCGGTAGCGGATAACCCACGGGTCCGCCCCGAAGGGAACAACAGGGTTCGTGAACGTTTCTTTCATTTGGAGGGTCCTATCGTTCCGGTAATTGCAGTGAACTTATCGATGGCATGGTCGAGGCTTAGGCAAACCAGCTTGCCTGATGTGACTTCGAGGAGCTGTGGCATGTAATTACGATTGCCCCCAGCATAGACGACTTCCGCCTTGGACCACGTTTTGCCTTGGTCTTGGCTAGTGCAAATCATCACATCCCCGTGGAGTTTCCCCGCCGGTGTGCCGGGGGCATCGTGGGAATCTGCTCGGTCATTGGATGTAAAAACACACGCAAGCGCGCCATTTGAAAGAACGGTTAGCCATGGGCAGTATGCAGAGTAGCGCGAATGTTTAGACCGAAAGATGACGGAGCGTTCGGTCGTCTCCCAAGACCAATGGTTGCCATTGTCGTTGGATGTCACAAACATTATCTGTGATGCATGTTCAGGCGTTGTCGTAACCGTCTCAAATGCGCAGCCAAGCGGGCTCCCCTGTACCTTGCCAAGCCTTACGACACTCGGCATACCATCCCGTGAGAGATGCGCCGTATTATGCGCCCGGCTCATCGTCCGAGGCTCACTCCAAGTACGCTTTGCCGGGTCCCAAAGCATCCCGGTTAGCCACTGATGCCCGGGGTGGCTCTTCCAAGGGGATGCTTCATCATCGAAAGTGCACAGAACTCTGCCATCACCGATAGCAAAAAGGTGGCTTGCCCAGAGTCCCTGACGGGCCCCTTGCGATGTCGCTACGGTTGAGTGCGCCTTCCATGACTTCCCTCCATCCAGTGAGTGGGCAACGCGGATCGAAAATGTGTTCGCACGTAACTGGTTGTCACGGTACGAAAACCAGAGTTCTTTACCGACTACGCAGAGGCAGCCATCCCCGATGTCAATGCCCGGTGTGTCCGGCTGGGACGCGATGACCGCGCCATCCGTCCATGTCCGGCAATCGGGTGTGCCTTTGACGAGGATGACATCCGCATTGCCATTTCTCCGCACGGTTCGTGTTGTCAGGATGGCGCCTTTGTACACGATGGCCCCCTTGGCGCCGCCAGCAGGCAATGCGGCTTTCGAAAACGAGAGCTGCACTGCGCCTATTCCTTCATCCCGGAAGCTGCCATTCCGCTAATGATTTGCCGCTGGAAGATCATGAATGCGATGAACGTGGGCAGTGTACACAGGAGGCTTGCGGCAAGCGTAAGGCCATACTCGGTGAAGTAGCTGGTCTGAAACAACGCAATTCCAACTGGAAGCGTGTAGCGCTCAAGGCTATCGAGGAAGACCAGCGGACCTAGAAAGTCATTCCACGAGCCGACGAAGGTAAATATGAATAGGGTCGCCATCGGGGCCCGACTTAGAGGCACGATGACATTCATAAATGTCGACAAGCGGCTACAGCCATCCAGAGCAGCAGCTTCCTCCAGATCCTTCGGAATTCCGAGGAAGAACTGGTGGAGCATGAAGACGCCGAAGGCTCCTCCGGCTGCCGGCACGATGAGCGCAAGCGGCGTATCCAGCCAGCCAAGTGTGTTCAGGAGAAGGTAAATCGGCACAAGCAAAATTTGCCCAGGCACCATTAACGTTGCAAGCACGACTCCGTAGACAACGGGCTTCCCGGGAAGACGGAGGCGAGCCATGCTCCACGCGGCGAGCGATGACACCGTCAGCACCAGCGTTGCCGTTGAAATCGAGATAATGACTGAGTTCAACAGCCATCGTAGGAGTGGAATCTCCTCAGGATTGCCGAGGACTTCTTGGAAGTTTGCGATGGTCCATTGCTTTGGCAGGATACCTTGAAACTTCACGATTTCACTGTCTGGCTTGAAGGCAGCTAGCACACGCAGGAGGCATGGGATGACGAAGAACAGCGACCCAACTCCCTTCGCGACTTCCGCCGAGAACAACCGTAAGGACTTCTTGTTCATCAGGAGCGCTCCTCCCGCATCAGGCGGAACTGCACAAGGGTGAAAAGGGCAATTACTGCAAAGAGAATCCATGAAAGTGCTGCGGCATAGCCCATCCGGTAGTTGTTGAATGCCGTTTCGTAAATGTATTGCACTAGCGACCGCGTTGAGAGCTCCGGTCCGCCACGCGTGATCATGTAGACCTGACCAAAGACCTGAAAGCCACCGATAACGTGCATCACGGTCACGAACAACAAGACCGGTCGCATCAGTGGAAGGATGATTCGGAAGTAGCGTTGTACCGGTGTGGCCCCATCAAGACTTGCGGCTTCGAGGTAGCTGACTGGGATATTTTGCAGCCCAGACAGCAGAACCACAGATGGCCCGCCAAGCGTCCACCAGAGGGTCATCAGGACGATGGCCGGCATCGCCCATGCGACATCGGACAGCCAGGGAATCTCGATACCAATCGGGCGAAGGAGCGCGTTCAGGATGCCGAATTCTTTGTTGTAAAACCATCTCCAAAGGATTCCGGCAACGCTGACGGTTAGTAGGTGCGGGACATAAATCGCGGCTCGCCAAAAGCCTTGGCGCTTACCAGCGACGGCATTTAGACCTGTAGCGATCATCAGTGCGAGCAAAATCGTTGCCGGAACTGCCATCCAGACGAAGCGAAGCGTCGCCCCAAGTGCCTGATGTACATACGGATCGCGGAATGCTTCCACATAGTTTTCAAAGCCAACAAAGGTTGGCTTGACATTGGACAGCAGCTCCCAGCGGAAGAGGCTGAGCGCAAATCCAAACAGTAATGGTCCGATAACGAAAGCCGTGAAGAGCGTTAGATACGGCGCCGCGAACATCCAGCCACTTGCGCGTGGTTTCATGCTTGATCGCCTCCTGAGACGCCCTGTTTGCGTTGTCGCTCGATGATGCGGTTGATGTTATCCTCGGCGGTCTTTAGCGCAGTAGGCGCTTTCTCACGGCCCCTCAGAATCTTTTCCACAGCAAGCGTGAACTCCGTCAGGTATTCGAAAATGAATGGTACTTTCGGATGGTACTTCACGATTTTGACTTGCTTTGCAAACTGTGCCTGAACTTCCATTTTGGCGAACTCAGGGCTTTCGAGCTGGCTGACACGCGTTGGAATCTGTCCACCAAGCGCCCAATCAAGACTATTGTTTGACAGGAAGCGCATAAATCTCCAGGTTGCCGCAGCTGTCGGTGCATCCAAACCGCGGCGCATACAGAGATTATGCGAATCCGCCCACACTGCCTTGGTGTTGCCAAACTGTGGAACGGGAGCTCCTCCGTAATCAAGGTCTTTTTGACGCTGAAGGTCTGCAAGCATATAAATGCCTTCAAAGGCCATCGCCACACGGCCCTGCCGAAAGCCAATCCACGCATCAAAGTTTTCAGGGCTTGGAACCAGAGCATCGTCGATGAGCGAGCGGCCAAACATCAGGCCATTTTGATTTTCGGGGCTATTCAGGATGCACGTTTGCATGTCAGGAGAAAAGACATTGCCAGCAAACTGGCGAATCAGCGTGTAGCCGTTGGTTTCGAGGTTGGTGAAGACAAAGCCATAGCGCTCGGATTCCTGCTTGGGGAGCTTCCGGACACGCTTGCAGACATCTATGAATTCAGCGGTGTTTACCGGTGGGGTGTCAGGGTTCCAGTCAACTTCCTTGAGGAGCGCGCGGTTTGTGTACATCCCCATCGCATGGACATCCAAGGGAATTCCAAAATGCTCACTCTTGTAGGTTGTCGCATCCCATACGCCTGGTTCAAAGTCCGCTTCGGGTAAGCCATTTTCACTCGCCACAAACGTGTCAAGTGGAGTCGCAAAGCCAGCTAAGGCAAATCGTAACATCGCACGTGTGTGGAGGACAAAGCACTCAGGTGCCCGGCCGCCAAGTCCGGCTACGAAGAGCTTGTTGTAAAACGTCCCCCAGTCCATGCGTTGCATGACGACATGAACATCAGGGTTCTCTTCATTGAACTTGCGGACCAAGCCGAGCATCGTTCGGCCATCCGGTCCCGTAAATCCATTCCAAAAGCGGATGGTGGTTTGCTTTCGACCGCCGATCACATTGGATGAACACCCGGACAAAAGTCCAGGAGCGGCGATGAGCCCTCCCAGTGCGGTTAATACTGCTCTACGCGGTGTCATCATTGTCCACCCTCCGTGTTCCACGGCACTCGTTGCCATTCAGTTGGCCAGTGAGTGCATACAGTGCACACTTCATTTACTGGCATTTACAAGCAATGTGCGAGATGCCCCCGACTTAATTGCAGAATGTTGCAATGTAACGGCAACCACTAGCCGGTGCAAGGATTCTCATTCGGAAATGCCAATGACCAGCAGTTCCCGTACGGCCAGACATCGATTGTGGACTTAGCCACACCGGGAACTATTGGTGCGGGCTTTTACGTCACATTTACAGCAGCAGGATTGATTCAGAACGATGTTGTTCTCATGATGGGCGAATGTGCCTATCCATTTGTTGCTACTAACTGTTTATTCGGAGATTACCAATGATGCTATTTCGCCTCTACGACGTTGGTCGGACTTGGTTGCTTCGCCTGTGTTCTCCCCTTACGGGCGGACCCGATGTCCTTGGAATACGTGCTGCAATGGAGCGGCGCGGAGCGAAGTCCCTTGTCGTCGACACAACAGCCGCGGCCTATGCAGACAGCAATGGTCTTCGCTGGTTGATTTCGCTTCAAGAGACGCTGACGAAGTACGGCATCGTGATTAGTATCCTCGCATCCCGCAATAGCAAAGTCCTGCGAAACCTCGAGCTGCTCGGTGGAGCATTTGATGTGACAACGGATGCACGCCGGGCCTGGTACCACAAAACATGGCCACCGTTTCGCCCACTGCTTAGAAAGCCATTCATGGCTACCTCCTAGTTTTTTACAGGCTTTACGATGGTTGGGTCTGCGAGGCGGTTGCGCTCACGTTGTAGCCGCTCCAACCGTTTCTGCTCCCGGATGATTTCGCCTGCAGTGAGGGTGCGTGGCGCTGGTGGGTACAGGATATTCAAATACCATCCTACGATTTGAGTACCGTAGAGCATCGTGATAATCGCACCCGCAGCCATAAATGGTACAAACGGCAAGCTCAGCTTTAGCGTTCGACCGTGCTTTGCAGCCATCGAAATTCCTGTCACTGCGCCGACAAACGTTGCAAATCCAAGGGACAGCAACGCAAGTCCAGGACCCAGGATGGCTCCAAGGCCGATCGCCAGCTTTACATCCCCGAGTCCCATCCCACCATGCTGTCCTGTCTCCGCTTCCTTTGCAAAGGCTGCCGCATCATCGTGGGCTGCCTTCGCTGACTTATCAGTAGATGTCGGAGGTCCAAGGTCTGCGGACTGGAAGAAGCGCCCGCCAGCTTTCGTAAGTCCCTCTCCCTGTTCACGGGTGATGAAGACAAAGAGGAGCAATGGAACCACAAACGCAACCAGCGCAAACCATTGAATCAACGGGAACAAGACGACGGCTGAAATGGCACATAAAAAGGCAGGTGCCATCGCGAGGCGCGGAGGATCCGTTTCGTCTGACTCTGCTTCTGCGAGATTTTCTTCGACTGTAGCGCCAGTTCCAGCTTCATTTGCAGCCGCTACACTTGGTACGACTTCTTCTTCATCGAAGCGGAAGTAGCGGATGATACACGCGACCACTGACTCTCTCTCAAGCCTCGCGTAGTAGACAAAGGTCCCGACACTCAGCGCAAACAAGACACCGGCGTATGCAAGTGCGCCCATGATCGCAACCGGTAGCCATCCCATGTAGAGATAACGCCCAAGCGCTTCCTTCAGGGCATCTCCACCAATGAAATAGGCCAGCGTAATCGTGGCAATATCGCGACCAAATGCAAAAACACCAATGATGATGTTGAGCTCATCGGGGGCGATGAAGTGATCCAAATCGATAAAGACCAGTGCCACCAGGACAGAGATGATTAATGCTTGGAGAACGAAGTCAATCCACGACAGTGGTGAGTTTGTTGCGACTTGATGGTAAAGCAGCGTCCACAGACAGGCAGTAACCATTTCGACACAGAAGTAGCGCCAGCTAATCGGAACTTTGCAGAGTCGGCAACGCCCTCTCAGGGAGAGAAAGGAGAGTAAAGGAATGTTGTCCCAGAAGGTGAGAGCGTAGTTGCAGTTTGGGCATGTGGATGGAGGATTGGAGAGATGTTTACCCAGTGGCAAGCGGTAAATGAGCACGTTGAGAAACGAGCCTACAATGGCGCCGTAGCCAAAGATAACGGGGTACCAAAACCACTCTGGAAGTGGCCATTCTCCAATACTCACAGATTTATCGTACATTCTCCGGCTGGCGCCGGCATATAAAAATGCCCGGGGCGGATGCCCCGGGCAATGTGCTGTCGTCGAGACGCCAATTTATTCTTCGTCGCCACCACCACCGGAGAGACCCTGAATAAGGCCAACAAGCGGCAGGAACATCGCGATAACGATGTATCCAACGGTCACACCGAGGAAGACAATCAAAAGAGGTTCGATCGCAGCGGTCAGCGATGCAATCGCTGCATCCACTTCGCCGTCGTAGAAGTCTGCGATCTTCGAAAGCATTGTGTCAAGCGAACCTGCTTCCTGTCCGATGGAAATCATCTGGATGACCATTGGAGGGAACATTTTCGACTTATATAAAGGCTCCGAGATTGTGTCTCCTTCACGGACACGAGCACGTGCATCGAGGATGGCATCTGAGAGGACATCGTTCGAAACCGTACCAGCAACCGTCTCAAGTGCCTGAAGAATAGGTACACCAGATGAAAGCAACGTAGCGAGAGTTCGTGAGAATCGGGCTAGTGCAACCTTGTGGTTCAACTTACCGAAAACAGGAATCTTCAGCTTCACCAAGTCAAAGAATCGGTGCCCAACCTTGGTACGACCAAAGAGTTTACAAGCAAACCACAAGGCGGCCACAATCATGGCCACGTAGTAGAACTTGTAAACCATGAAGTCAGAGAAGAGCTTGAGCGACATCGTCATCGCCGGGAAGTCTTCTGCCTTCAGACCAAGATCAATAAACATCTTAAGGAACTGTGGAACGATGAAAATCGTCAGGAACATAACGATTCCAAGGGCGACCACAGAAACGAGAACCGGGTAGGTAAGCGCGGCTTTGACTTTGCGGCGGAGCTCAACGTCCTTCTCAAGGAACGTTGAAAGACGCTGGAGGGACTCTTCGAGTACACCACCGACCTCTCCTGCACGAATCAATCCGATAAAGAGGTTCGAGAACGTTCCTGGGTACTTGGACATCGCCTTTGAGAGCATGTTTCCAGCCTCAACTTCGAGCTTGAGGTCAATGATAATCTTCTTCAGCTTCGGGGAGGAGTTCTGTTCGCCAAGGACATCTAGGCAGCGCACAAGCGACACACCAGCGTCAATCATGGTAGAGAACTGGCGGCAGAAAATCGAAAGTTCGGTCAGCTTGACTTTTTGGAAGCGCTCCAAGAAAGCAGGCATCGGAACTGCCATGTTGGTCTTGAGACCCTTTTCCTTGGCAGGCTTGATTTCCTTGACAGTGTAACCTTGCTGCGACAGACGTTGGCGCAGCTCGCTGATGCTAACCGCTTCGCTCGTATTTGTAACCGACTTGCCGTCGGAAGCCGTTGCTGTAAACGTAAATGCAGGCATTCGCGCTACCCTTTCACCAACACCCTAGAACCACCAGATGTATTACCTGTACTGATAGGTCTAGATAATATTGCAGCGGATGCGCCACGTCAAGCGGTGTATCCCTGTCTGACTACTGTAATGCGGCCCGAGTTCCTATAATTCGTTATCGGAAACTAGGATGCAAATCCCCAGTTACGCAGCGCCGTGATGCTCCGTGCGATGGACTCAAGCGGCGTGTGTGTCGAACATTGATCCTGCTCAACAATAAACCCTTGGGCTCCAGCATCGACCGCAGCCTGCAGGACACTTCCCTTGTAATCGATGATTCCATCCCCGACCGGACGGAAATCGCCATCTTCAGACATGTCCTTAAGATGCACTAGCGGTACGTTTCCACTAAGACTCTGTAGCTCGGTAATCGGATCCTTGCCTGCCTTTACCACCCAGTAAAGGTCAAGTTCAGCTGCGATATGGCCATCGCCACCCGCAAGAACGGCCGCATACCCCGTACCGGTTGCATCTTCCATTTCAAACTCAAATGCATGGTTGTGGTAGCAAAGCTGGATACCAGCATCCCGGAGCTGCGCACCGGCTGCTGCCAGCGATGCACCGAGTGCACGCATGTTCTCAATGCTGTCGCGCCAATCGCCATCAATCCAAGGCACTGTCAACCTAGATGTCTCAAAGACCCGGCAGAGCTCGATGGCCGCAGGGACATCCGCCAGCAAGTCAGCGTAACCAGAGTGCGCACCGATGACTGTCAAACCCCGGGCATCTAACTCGGCCTTGAGCGCAGCCGGCGTCAGGTCATACAAACCCGCAAGCTCAACACCCGCATAACCGGCCTCTGCAACCGCATCCAATGTTGCATGCAAATTAACCGCCGCATCATCCCGCAATGTGTACAGCTGAAGATAGATAGGATTTGCCATTGTCGTTGCCCCCAAATCACTAGTAATGGTGCCCGGACATCGATGTCGCAGGCTTACGAATATACGCTAACCATATCAGGCACTAAGCGGGACTTCCATCCTCTAAAGGAAGAGGGTAATCGCCACGTCATAACACTTCGTCATTTCATGAAGTGATAGACTTTTCTATATGACCGCAACACAGCTGGATAGAGCCCTCAAAGCCCTTGCGGACCGCAATCGCCGCGAGCTGTTTATGTGCATCCAACAGTGCTGCGGGGAGGTTGCACTGGATGCATCCGGGGATGCACACGCAATCGGCCCAGGAAAGACCATTGGGGATATTTGTTGCCAGCTCAGCGGCGACCGCACCGTCACTAGCACGATTAGCCAGCGTATCAAGGAGCTGCGCGATGCGGAGCTCATCCATGTCACACGCCATGGACGCCATATGCTCTGCTCAATCAATCCAGAAACTCTCATCAGTCTTCAGTCATTCTTCAGTAGCTGTATCTGCCAGACATCCAAGGAAACTCAATGAAACTCCATATTTCACTCAATGTTCACGACATAGAAGCTAGCACCCGCTTCTATACATCCTTCTTTGGCCAGGAGCCGCACAAGGTTCGGCCGGGGTATGCCAACTTTGATGTCGCAGCCCCTCCCATCAAACTCGCGCTCAATCAGGCGACTGAGCCTCTCGCACACGGGACGCTGAACCACCTCGGGATTTTGGTCGAGTCCCCAGCGGATGTCCTTGTTGCCCGCCAGCGTCTCGCGGATGCAGGCCTTGCCACGA
>CAIYBQ010000197.1 GCA_903924445.1 uncultured Armatimonadota bacterium
ATTTGGGATGCCGGCATCCAGCTTGGCGATGGATGCTTCGAGCTCGCGGGAGTATTGGGCGGATGCTTCATCCCATGCCTTGCCAGTCTCGGTATGCAGCCGGGTGATGTCGCCATCATTGCCCAATACTTCATTTGTCTTATCCATGTCGTACAGTGTACGGGTATGGACTGTGAATTTGAAGTAATGACTCCTATCGGAGTGGCCAGTTGTAAGCTGAATGCGGATGGGGCTGTGATTCGATTTTCCATCCGGGATGAAGCTCCCGGCGAGACACTGAAAGCCGCTCCACGGGAAAATGCAGCAGCGCAGCGGCTGGTAACTGAGCTGGATAACTACTTTAGCGGAACATTGAAACGCTTTACGGTCCCCCTCGCGCCAAGCGGGACGGCATTCCAGAAACAGGTTTGGGATGCGTTGTTGGACATCCCGTACGGGAACACAACAACATACGGTGCACTTGCAAAGCTGCTTGGAAATCCGGGGGCGATGCGTGCGGTTGGTGCGGCTAACGGCGCAAATCCGATTTGGCTGCTGATTCCCTGTCACCGGGTTGTCGGCTCGCAAGGGCTACACGGGTACGCGGGAGGCCTTGCGCGAAAGGCCTGGCTCCTTCGACATGAAGGTGTCGCCGTGCCAGAAAGCTGGCAACAACGACTGCCTCTCGAAACAGACTAGCTTTCCAGCCTACTCGTGACGCGAAATGCTGTACTCGGCGAGCATCAAGAGCGCAGCCTTACACGGCCCCTCCGGAAGGAAGCCAATCGCATCCTGCGCACACGCCGCATGCCCACGCGCCGCATTCCACGTACGCGCAATCGCACCCTGCGCTTTTAGAATATCCACAACATCTGCAATATCAGCATCCGTCAATGTGTCACGCCCAAGCGCCTGTACAAAGGCATCCCGGGACACATCATCCATAGTCTCAAGCGCATAAATCAATGGAAGCGTTACACGGCCATCCCGGAGATCCGTACCAATCGGCTTCCCGGTCTGCTCCGGATCACCCGTCAAATCAAGGAGGTCATCCGCGATCTGAAACGCCATCCCGATATGGTGACCGTACATCCTAAATGATGCGGCCTCGGCTTCTGTCGCCCCACCAATACGACCGCCAGCCTCGCAGCAGCCAGCGATGAACCGGGCTGTCTTCCGCTCGATGACATCTTCGTACGTGGAAACCGGGATCGTGATATCGCCCGAGACGCTTGCCTGGAGGACCTCACCTTCCGTCATCCCGACGGTGACGCCGGCGAACAGACGGATCAGATTCAGGTTTTGATCATTACGCGCGAGGATATGAATCGACTTTGCGAGGAGGTAGTCACCAGCAAGAATCGTGAGGCCAGTTCCATACACAGCGCCAGCCGTTGGGCGTCCACGCCGCGCACCCGCATCATCGACGACATCATCGTGCATCAACGATGCCATATGAATCAGCTCAACAGCGGCGGCGGCCTCGATCGCACGCTCATCCAGCTTGCGGCGGTCAAGGGCATTTCCACATAAAAGGGCTGCGGCTGGACGCAAGCGCTTCCCGCCGGCAAACAAGGTATGTCCGCTTACCGCCTCAACAACGCGGATTTCTGAAAGAATCTCGCGGGACATGCATGCTTCAACGGCATCCAGCTCGGCGTGAATCGGAGCAATAATCGCATCGGCCGCAATTTTCACACTCATCGCTTTACTCCAATATGCAGCGCAACCGCCCCAAAGAGGAAATCGGTCACCGAAACAGACTTGCACCCGGCTGTCTGGAGGTGCGCTGTGAGGGTCTCCCGGTCAGGCCAGGCATCCACGGATGCTGGCAAATACGCATAGGCTGACTTGCGTCCGCTAATCAATCCCCCGATGACGGGAAGGATATGAAACGAGTAAAAGCGGTACAGCACACGAAACCATGCCTTTGTTGGCTGGTTAAACTCAAGGATTGCAACACGGCCACCGGGCTTTGCGACGCGTACCATTTCGGTTATTCCGGCCGTGATGTCAGCGACGTTTCGCATCCCGAACGCGACTGTCACTGCATCGTAGGTGTTCACGGCATACGGAAGCTTTTGCGCATCCGCCTGCTGGAATGTAACCGGTGCACCGCCGCGTGGCGTAACTTTTGTGCGTGCAATCGACAGCATGCCTTCTGAAAAATCGGATGCATTCACGACGCCCGCGGGTCCACACGCGCCGCTGAGCGCAAATGCGAGGTCGCCGGTTCCGGTACAGATATCGAGCGCGGATGAGCCATTCGTGAGGGCGAGCGCCTTTACGGTGGCATCCCGCCACGCATGGTGGAGGCGCATGCTGAGGACAGAATTCAGGAGGTCATAGCGCGGCGCGATGCCATCAAACATATCCTGAACGTACGCATGCTTCTGCTGCGGCGTCGGGAGTGGATTGTTCGCGTGTAATTGTGCCATCTGGGTAACAAGGTTTGTGAACATTGTCACAAAGTAGGCTGAG
>CAIYBQ010000198.1 GCA_903924445.1 uncultured Armatimonadota bacterium
AAATGTTCTGCGCACCGTACATCGTGTGCGGACCGCCATGGATGTAAACCAATGTTGGCGCAGGGCCATCCGCAGCTGGGCGAAGCACAAACGATGGCGCATCGTGGCAGCTTGGCGTCTTGCTGAAAATCTCAACCGGCTCCACAAGCGCAAGCTCAGAAAGTAGCTCGGCATTCGGGTCGTAAACACTGTCATCCGGGAACCGAATCACACCAGCATTATCCCAACCCACCTCTAAAAATGTATGGTCTGGACCTGCGACATCGAAAGCAGCCACATTTTGACGGCTCTCAAGAACGGTATTAGGTCCCGAAAGCGTCAAGCGGGAGATCACTCCCTTATCGCTCACAACCACACGGACTTTTTGACCACAACGCGACCACTTTGGACCCGTTTGCCCACGCCCGGAAACATCGACCAGCGTTGTGTCCCCGACCGTGATGTCCATGGTCGACATCCAGTCGATGCTCTCCCCGGATGCCACATTTGTCACCCAAAGGTGCTCATTGGTCACACCCCAGGTTTCATTGCGATCTCCATGACCAACCCACGCGATGAAGCCGCCGCACGGGCTCCAGGAAAGGCTGCCCTTTGGACCCTCTTGCTCGGTCAGGCGTACCGTCGTCCCCTCCGAGATATCGAAGGCATAGAGGCCCTGATCGGCCCACAAGCGCTGCTCATCTGGTGAAAGATTGATACTAAAAGCAACTTTGCCACCGCATGGAGACCAGGCAAAGTCCGAAGGGGTTCGGTCAAAACCATGCTGAAGCGGTGTGCTCTGCTTGGTTTCGATGTCAAAGACAAAAACATCCGGGTTACGGGCACTGATAAACCCACTGCCCTCCGAGCGGTAGTGGAGCTTTGTAATGACCCTTGGAAGCGGCTTTACATCAGACTTGCCAGCAGCAGCCTTGCGCTCTGCCGCGACATCCTTGTGGATGACCGTATACACAAGCTTCCCACCACAGGGAGAAAGAACCCACTCGCCAAGCGCTCCGGCATCAGGAAGCAGGACTAGCTCCGCCTCACCGCCATGGACATTAATGCGATGAATCGCAGAGCGGTCATCTTTACGCGATGAGACAAAGTAAAGCCATTCGCCACAAGGTGACCAGAATTGCCCGGATGCGCCTGCAGCAGCATGCGTCCACTGGCGAACGGCGTTAACACCACCCGTCGCCGGGCCCCAGACGTGGATTTGCTGGGTGTACTTGTCGGCCGCGACATCGATTGCCTTAATGGTAAACGCCACCCTTGCGCCACCCGGAGCAACTCGGGGATCTGCAGCGGTCTTGAAGCGTAAGAGGTCGGAGATAACCGGCTTACGCCGGAGAGCTGGAGTATTCACGCACTATTGTAGACCGTGGAGCGGCACAGATGCGCACTGCCCCAAAACCAAAAGGCGGGATTTCTAAGCCGCTCTGTATCCACCACACTCGAGACGTAGCTGCGTTTTCCAGAGATCTACCTGTTTCTGGATGGTCTCTGTAGCCTCACCTGTACTCTGCGGCATCCCAAGATCGATGTGAGATTCATTCAAGACCTGCATCATTGATGCGATTCGCGTCGACATCACACTGGTTGAAGTCCCAGCCGCCATCCGAAGCTGTTGTGACAAAAACGATGCAGCAAGTGCAACCGGGACAGCCGCACATTCAACTCCGTACACAATCATCATTTGACAGAGAGATGCAGCGAGCTCAACCGACCCGGCGCTGATGGCATGGTTATAGGCTTGGAATGCGACCATGCCAGCCTGCTCCAGCTCTCCTGTGTCTTCTATAACCCGTGCAACTCTCCTAAGGAGAATTGCCTTTGTTTTGTCATCATCGGATGAACGTAACAAGTCATATGAGTCGATGAGCACTTCTGCTGCATCCCGTGCGTTGCCATTTGCAGCGTGTATGCGGGAAATCGAAACTGCGCAGGCGCTGACAATCGGGAGGTCATTTGCGTTCAACGCCGCAGTGCGCGCTTTAATGAATGGATCAACCGAACACGCCGCTCCATCCCGGGCACGAATGGCGCGGGCTTGTAACCAATAGCACTTTGCCGATGTACGCGCATCGAAGTGACCGATCTCGAGCACCTGGCCAGCTAGCACACGAGCCATTTCAGGCTTGCCCTGCTGCAGATAGGCCTCGGCAAGCACCATCCCCGTTGTGGCACGAAGCACATTGGAGAATGCGGCATTGGCAAATATCGGATGTAAGGAATCAAATGGGCGATTTGCCGACCGTCTCAGACCAGTTTCCACCAGATGCAGTGTCTGCCATGCGACATCTTCATCGGAGATGTATTGACCGCTTGACTGGAGGCGCACCGCAAGCGCATCCGCTTCCTTAGGACAACCGCAGTGAGCAAGTAAGCGGGGAACCGCCTGGCGCAGCTGGCGACCTTCCGCGCTTCCATCGGAAAGGACAGCGATGGCGAGATACCACCCGGCTCCATCCAGCCACTGAATCGCATCCGCTCCGTGGTTTCCACCCGCCAAGTGGTCCAGTATCCGTTCACATGCAGCTGCCGATGCCTTCATCAGACGTTCAAACATGTCGGATGAGCGCACCGTCCGCTTTTCTTCCGTGCTTTGGCCAATGGCGATGTAGCGTCCGTTTTGGGCTTCAACGATGCCAGAGTTGAGGAGAGGCTGGAGGACCTTTGTGCGTTGATCGGGTGTCAATGCCGCATCCATGATGTTAGCGGGAACACCACAGGCCGATGCGGACAAGACACCGTGCAGAATCAGTGCATCCTTGTATTCATAGGAAAGGCGGCGGAGCACCTGGGTGGCGACAGCACGAGAAACCTTCATCGCGTTGTCGTGAATCGCTGGCATCGCTGCGATATCCCGGCGGATGCTGTGAAACAGGCTATTGGCATCGATTTTGGCCAGCGGTCCAGCCATTTTCAGGATGCGCGGGATACCGTACAGGCCTTCGACTGCGATGGATGCCACATGAGATCCGATCAATTCCTGCGCTGCTTCGATATCAATTCCAACGACTTCAACTTGCGCAGCGACATCAAACGGAATCCGCAATGCAGCGACAAGAATGACGCGAACGCCGGGGACGGCACAGATGGACTTGATCAGGCTGATGACATCCGTGCGTCCAGCGGCGATGAGATCGTCCATCTGGTCGAAAACAACCACGCAAGAGCGATTCTCAAGGCGCTTGAAAACATCGTGTTCATCAAGGGTAGCGGTGCCCGTCGCAAGGGCAAGCCGTGCCAGAACACCTTCCGCAGTTACTACACCATCCAAGACCAACCGAACGACTTCCTGGTAGCTGGCAAGTGCCTCGGTGACCGCGGTCGACTTACCAACACCCGTATGTCCACACAGGTGAACTGGCGACATCCCGGATGCCAGCAGCTCTCTCAGGCGTTCAGCGACACTTGGTACGGTTTCAAGGATCTGCTCAGTGATTTCAGTGGGAAGGGTTGCGGTATCCATTACAAGCGACGTGTTTGCAATTGCTGTACCCATATGGGCCATGGTGTGCATAATACAAAGGTGTGACTTGCATTGATTTCCACTCGCATACAACGGCATCCGATGGTTCGGACACCCCACAGGAACTCCTTCTAAAGGCCAGTTCAATGGGTTTGACGCACCTCGCGATCACCGACCATGACACCACTGCCGGGGTGCGTGAAGGATGTCGAGTTTTGTCAGAATACATGCCGAAGTTGATCTGCGGGATTGAGCTTTCGTGTTCGGGAGCTCCAGGTAAGTGCCACATGCTCGGGCTTGGTATCGATCCGGGCAATGTCACGCTCTGCGGGACTCTGGAGCGCGTTCAGAGTGCTCGCAACGAACGCAACGAATTGATTGCCGGAAGGTTGACGCAGCTTGGGATTCCCTGCGATATCAACGATGTACGAAAATACGCATCAGATGATGGTGTTGTCGGCAGGCCGCATTTTGCACAGTGGTTGATTGCAAATGGTCATTGCAACGATATGCACCATGCCTTTCGGGCCTATCTTGGAGATGATGCCAAAGCGTTTATGCCGGTCGATTGCCTGACGCCCGCGGAAGGCATCGCTATCATTCACGCGGCAGGTGGCCGGGCCTACATCGCGCACCCGATGTTGCTCCGTCTAAAGGCACATGAAACCTTGGAGCAGCGGATAAAGGCGTTGACGGATGCTGGCATGGATGGCATCGAGGTGTTTTACCCTGAGCACACCCCGGTACAGAACGAGCGGCTGGCGCGGATGGCGGTCAAGTTTGGACTAACGATGACCGCAGGCTCTGATTATCACGGGAGATCGCGACCTCACAATGTGCTTGGCCGCATGACGGATACGGGGCAGCCCCCTATTGACCAGATTGATCCTTGGCTGCTGGAGATGGCGATTTCACCGGTCCGCTAGACTCGCCACCAAGCGTTTTCAATACTTTGAGGCGTTGCTTGGTCTCGGAATCATCCGGGCGGAGGAAGAGGACACGTTGGTATTCTGTGACCGCGCGATCGAGTAGTCCCAGTGCTTCCCACGTCCTTGCCAAATGATAGCGGGATGTTGCAGAGTCAGGATTTTCATCCACGACTTCACGCAGGAAGAGACGTGCAGCGGAGAGATCCTGAGGCTTTCCCCGGAGGAGATGGACCCACCCAAGAGTGTCTTTCAGGCGAACCACAACCGCATCGATGGTTCCTTGTTCACGTGCGAAGAGGAGTGCATCCTCGGCAAGCGTGATGGCTTTATCCAGGTCTTTTGGGGATCCCGAGAGCTCAGCGTAGGCTAGCGCGCAACGAGAGAGTGCTAGCGGGCTTTGCTTGGCGAATCCCGCCAGTTTTTCAGCGAGTTTGATCGCATCTGCGGGCCTGTCAGCCGCCTTGGATTGCAGAAAGTCAATCGCATCCAGGGCGTTCAAAATGACCACAGCCTTATCACGGTCTCCAGCAGCAGGACGATCAAGTGCTTTGCTAATGGCATCAACAGCTGTAAGTCCGTTCCCGCGTGCCTTCGCCGTGAGTGCCTTGTCATCGAGCTTGGTGGCTGCCGTGAATGCAACGCTCCAAAGTGCCGGCGTGATCTTGTTGGCTGGTAATGTGTACGCGGGTTCAATGACTTGAATAGCCATGTCGGGCCGGCCAAAGTCTAGCATCAGCTGACCGATGTCTGCGCGGGCTCGCGCATCCCCGCCGCGCCCCACAACCGCCGCATCCAGCTCAGACTTCAGATTAGCAAGATTGCCGGACTTCTGTGCTTTGACGGCCGCACGTGCATGCTCGATTGAGCGTTCGCGGCGCTCGGCAGGAGACAGCAAGGTGTCTGAGATGACAGGTGAACAGCCGCTGAGAATGGCAGCGGATGCCATCGCCGAAAGCACAAAAATGGGTCGCATAGAGC
>CAIYBQ010000199.1 GCA_903924445.1 uncultured Armatimonadota bacterium
AACAAATCCGGTTGCCGTGGACGCTGTTGCCAAACGTGGACAAGATATTCGTCCGTTCCTGAATCCAGAGAATCGCTATAGACGCTTGGTTTACATCGATGCTGGACGTTGGGGGACTGAAATCGGCTGGAACAACGCAGTGCGGTTTAGTGACACTTTGTTTATTCGGATTGGTCCGCCTCTAAGTGATCTGCCTCCGAATGTCCTTCAACTCGAGTTTGGAACTGTAAATCATCCGGATCTGGTTCGATCGGTTGATGTCGTCGTCGCAAAGCCCGGTTACGGAATCGTGACGGAGTGTTTGGCGAACGGTACGCATTGGTGCTGTATCCCGCGCGATGGTTTTGCGGAGGATGATGTCCTCATCCGCTACGCTGACGAACTGGGAAACTTTTCAATTGCTGACTATAGCCAACTCGCTTCACTTGCATTCCCGTGTGTTGCTTTACGCGATGTAGTACCCACTTTAGCAAGCGATGGGGCAAGCCAGATAGCACGGCTGCTTTTAGACAAAGCAAACACAGCGTAACTTTAGCTAGCTAGCTGTTCGGAAGCCGTATGCCTACCTTTGTGACAGGTGATTCATAGTTTGTCGGGGCGGTCACTCTGTAAACCATCAACTTAATAAGTATCTGGATATTAAAATCGCTCTGTAGTCATCAGAACTTACGCGTTGTCGGCAGGATTCTCGTCAATCCAGTCGTACAATGACGGTACGTTTCGCGGGTCAACTAGACCTGTTACAGAGGATAACCTATGAAGATTGGTATTTTTACAGCTCTCTTCCACGACAAGCCGTTTGAAGAAGCTCTGGATCTGATTGCCGCTGCCGGAATCGAGTCTGTAGAGCTTGGTGGAGGCGCTTATCCGGGATCTGCACACCTCGATCAATACGGCGGGCCAGCAGCTCTGGTTACTGATGAAGTTGCTCGCAAGAAGTTGGTAGATGCAGTAGCATCGCGCGGGCTCATCATTAGCGCCATCTCCGTACATGGAAACCCACTGCACCCTGACAAAGCGATTGCAAGTGAGCATCATGAAGTCTTTGTAAATGCTGTTTTACTTGCAGAGCAGCTCCACAAGGACGGCATCATGCCGCAAGCAACGGTAAATGGTTTTTCCGGATGTCCAGGCGATTCCCCAAGAGGCAAAATGCCAAACTGGGTGACCTGTGCGTGGCCGGATGAATACCGCGACATTCTTGAATACCAATGGCGTGTAGCGAAGAAGTATTGGAAGGCGCAGAACGCGTTTTTGGCCCAACACGGCGTACGATTTGCGATTGAAATGCACCCTGGATTTATTGTCTACAACAACGACACTCTCCTCAAGCTGCGCACAATCGCAGGAACCAACATAGGTGCAAACTTTGACCCATCACACCTTTGGTGGCAGGGCATTGACCCACTCGTTGCAGTGCGTGAGATTGCCGAGGCCGGAGCATTGTTCCATTGCCACGCCAAGGACACACTCATTGACCCGCAAAACTCTGCGCGCAACGGTAACCTTGACACGAAGAGCTATGGTGACATCAAGGGCCGTAGCTGGGTATTCCGCAGCGTCGGCTATGGCCATGATGAGAAGTGGTGGACAGACTTCATCAGCACCATCCGAATTTTTGATTACGACTATGTTCTCTCAATCGAACATGAAGATGGCAC
>CAIYBQ010000200.1 GCA_903924445.1 uncultured Armatimonadota bacterium
CATTTGGTCTTTCTGAACGATGCGAGAAAGCATGTATGATCCGAGTTGCACCTGTCCAAGGGACCTATCTTGCGAAATCGCAGGTTTGCCAACCCTTTCGACATGCCATTGCCCGAGACAGCGCCGCCCTTCTAATCTGCTCGAGACGAAATTTACAAAGTCGGCTGAGCAGTGCACCCTACCCGGTTGACCCATCGTCTCAAGACGTGCGATATGCTGCATGGCTTCACCTAGCACTGAGAAGCGCATCTGGTGCTTGCCCAGCATGCCTGCGATGACACTGCCGATTGCAATTCCTATGCGGACATTCCAGTGGATCGCTGTTTGCGAGCGCAGGCGGTTTACGATTTCGAGCATGTCTCCGGCCACACATAACATGTCGGCGCATTTTTGCACGTCCTCCAGCTCCAAATCACCTGTCGCCTCTGCCATGCCAGCCAAGCACGCCAGTGACGAAGCATCCCAGCGTTCACTTGGGCAATTACTTTTATGAAGCCAGCCAACTATAATGTAGGCATCGCCAATAGTATCAACTTTAAACAGGTTGCGGCCCGTAACAGCCCTATCAAACTCGGAAAAAAGCATGTTGACTGATTGTGCAAGCTCCAGAGGTGTCATTGTTGCAGATAAAGTCGTGAAGTCGCAAATGTCGAGCTGGCGCGATATACCACCGTTAGTAGGCCTCTTTACATGCATTAGTAGGCCTCTTTACCTGCATTGGTCTCATTACACGCAGGGCTCTTTTACCTGGAGCGCTACAACACGGAAGTCGCCGCTCTCGAGAGTGATGCTAGAGCTAGATATCTCGCTCTTGATCAGCTGCAACGCGTAGTGCGGCGGAACAAGATCAAAGAGTATTTTGCTGAATTTTTCATTTTGTTGGCGCACAAGGAGTAGATTGAGCCATGCTTTGCGTCGGTACAAGTTGAGATTTCGTGCGTGGACCAGATTCATAGCTACGTGCGTTAGAAAAATCACACAGAGATCGAACTTGGCCAGAAGCTGGCCCGAGATAAGCTTTATGAGCTGCTGTGAGAGCATGAGGATGGAGTAGAGGACGAGCACCGCATTTTGATGCTCAGTCAGGCCATTGACACTATGCGACACCCCGAAGTTGAGCGTCACCCCTGCCGGAAACCAAGCGTCAGGATACGTCAGGATACGGCAGGACACGTCAGGATACGACAGTACACGTCAGGATACGTCAGGACACGTCAGGACACGTCAGAATACGTCAGGACACGCCAGCATACCTGCGGGAAACCAAGCGAGAATGAAACTATGCCGCGGCCACACCTGCCGCCCCGAAAATGATGCAGGTTAGCACCCTCAAGGAGCCACACATCCCTCATCCCACATCCCTCATCCCTCATCCCTCATAAAGCGTATGCAAAACAAAAAATGCAAGAAGGGGCCTGTCATGACATTTGAGACCAATACCTCGGCAGTCACAACAGACACTCCATGGCAAAACATAATCTGCAATCATGTAATATGTCAGAAGTGCCGTTTCAATTTGAGAGAGTGAGGGCTAGTAAAGAGGAGTAGCACACACCAGAATCATCAAGCCTTGTCCTGCCGTAGCTATCGTACCATGCTCGAGGCTTGAATGCGCCTCGTTCTTGTCACGGCACTGGTTCTTGCCACAGTCCTTCTCCTCCGTGCGCCGTCTCGTCTTGTCAGCATGACTGGTTGCAGAGCGGGACAGGAAGCCGAAGCAGCTTCTCGTCAGCTTCTCGCTTCTCGTCAACAAACCCGCCTTCATGCCTGGCGTAGAATGGCGTACGCCAGTGAAAAGAGAAATGTCAAACGAG
>CAIYBQ010000201.1 GCA_903924445.1 uncultured Armatimonadota bacterium
GACCACGGAGCGGCATTTATAGTCTCTATGACATCCCCCAGCTCAAGCCCGGCCTCCAAAGGCGGAATGCCGTAGCGCTGCACAATCGTTAATTGACCATCGAGGACCCGCAGGCGTACCGGCGCAGGCACGATTCCCGCCCCTGCCAGCGGTCGATACAAAACCTGCGCATGGCCATCCTCGAGCGCCACAGAGACCTGCCTGAGTGCCGTCGTCAGACGCATCGCATCAGTGTCACGCCCTCCGGATGGAAGCGAGACAACACGCCACGGCTTGCACTGGTGTGGATGCATTCCTGCAACCACAATCTGAGCACGGAGCAGCTGCGCGCTGACATTTGCGGTATCTGGAAGCTGTGGGATGTTAGGAGCTCCCGGGAGGCGAAGCGCGGACACAGCAGTACGCTCACCACTCTCTGAGAGCCGCTTTGCAATCGCCGTGTACGTCGTGCCCGCTGTAATGAGTATTGGTTGCGCGAGTGCAAGCGTCGATACCGCCGTACGGATTCGACAGCTTTGGCCAGCCACCTTGACCAAGGTGTAAGGCAACCCCAGCATCTCGTTTGCAGATTCCCGCCACGCAGAATCGCTTGCAAGGAGGAGCAAATCTCCATCCCGTGCAGCAGCCACAAGAGGCAGCAGCGGTGGCGTATTGGCATTCACAAGAACTGCGATGGCAACCTTGCCAGCCCCCGGCATCCGGCGCTGCCGCCACTCGCTACGGTAGTCGCCGGTATCTGGTCGGTCCTCGGATGCAAATCCGATGTGTGCCCGAAACGCAATATCAGCGCCAGGGGTTATACGCCGCAGGAAATCGAGTATCGGGTCGATGTCGCCCACGCCAGGTGAACGCTCAAACCGTAAATCAAGAATCAGCCGCCGGGCCGTAAGGATTTCCCGCACGTGGTCAGGGATCGCAGCAAGAAACAGCCTGTCTCGAAAACGGGATGGGTCGCTTATTTTGATAACAGGGGTGCCATCGGTGAGCGTCTCGCTGGACCACCCCGTTGGAACGAGATCTTTCTCTCCAACGATGCGTGCGGCTGGCGGCTCGAGAAACGATTGCGGGTCCCCGAGGGCATTCAAGACGGCGATGGGGTCGTCCGCTGCCGCGGCACTGAGAACCGAATCTAACTTCCGGGCATCCACGGTGTCGGGATGCCAGCGTACAAGTCTCTCGAGAAGTGGAAACACATTCATTTCGGACTCACTGACTCTACGCTTCGAGCAGCTCCGCAAGCGCTGCGGCTTCGAGGGCGCCAACGAGCTCATGACCAGCATCCGGGATGACCTTGATGTCGAATTTGACATCCGGGGATGTCTCCTGCACCAAACCTTGCAGTCGTTCAATGGTAAAGAGTGGGCAAACTTTGTCTTTTTCACCGTGGATGAAGGTGATTGGGACGCGGCGCAGGCTCTCGGTCCCGGCAAACGGATCGATGTCTTTCCAGTAGCCGTGGTCCTTTTCCGTGAACGTGCTGCCTTTGGGGATGGACTCGACGCCGATTGGACTCCCCACGCAAATGACACGGCTGACCGCAAGGTTCCGCAGCGCCATGTGATACGCGATACGTCCACCAAGGCTATGACCCAGAACGGTGACATCGGATTTGACGCCAACCGCGTCAAGTATCCCGGGAAGCTCGGACAGAAGCGTATTGCAAACGCTGGCTGAGACTTTCATGAATTGGGGATGTGGTGGATAGAGCATGATGGAGCCATGCGGTTCCGTGCGCCGCTCTCCGTGATACGGAAGGTCAACAGCGATGACGGCTTTTCCGGCATCCACACACGCGAGCGCAAGCGGCAAAAAACGTTCCTTGGAACCAGCCATCCCATGGATCATCAGGACAACATCATCCGATGCGGCGACATCCCCGAATGTCACAGCCGTCTGCCCTTGCGGTCCGGTCCAGCGAACGACAGCTGCCGTTATAGCCGGTGATGATACCCAGCCAGCGGATGTAGGCATTTAAAAACCATCCCAGAGGTAAACGGTGTGCGGTGGGAAGATGGCATCGATGGCAGCATTCACTGCTGCACTTGCATACGGGAGTTTTCCAGCTGCCTGTAGTGGAACGCGGGATGGTTCACCAAAGGCAAGCTGTGAAAAGGTTGTGATGTCCATGTCGATGTCGGTTTCGATGGCTCCATCAGCTTTGGCCGCACGCAC
>CAIYBQ010000202.1 GCA_903924445.1 uncultured Armatimonadota bacterium
ACCATCATCCGGACCGTTGCACATGCGGAAGGTGCCCACGAGCGTGCATGCCACTTGTTGCTGACCGGGTGGACACCCAATCCTGCGATGGTCTATCCGAGCATCGGGTCTGTGATTGGCAAAGAGCTTGGCCCAGTTGGTCCGATGCCGCCTTACATCACGGTTGTCAATGGGTCTTTTGCCTTCAACTACGGTAACTGCGGCTACCTCCCGAATGCCTATAACCCATTCAGTGTTGGCGGTGACCCAAACGATGCCAACTTCCAGGTTCGCGATATCTCGCTACCGGGTGGAGTGGACATCGCGCGAATTGACCGCCGCCGGGGGCTTCTTGAAAACATCGATGGCGCCTTCCGCCGCTTCGATGGCACTGCTGAAAAGGCATCGAGGAGTACGTTTTACCAACGCGCTTACGACATGATCTCAAGCCCAAAGGCTAAGGCGGCATTTCAGCTTAAGGATGAAAAACCGGATGTCCGCGACAAGTACGGACGCACCCAGGTTGGGCAAGGCTGTCTTCTTGCGCGGCGCCTCGTGGAAGCGGGTGTCCGCTTTGTAACGGTCAACCACTCGGGCTGGGACACCCACTCTGACAATGACAAGGCTTGTAAAGGCTGGCTGGTAACGCCGCTGGATAAAGCCCTCGCGGCGCTGATTTCCGACCTTGCTGACCGTGGACTGCTTGAGTCGACGCTCGTGGTCTGCATGGGCGAGTTTGGCCGCACGCCTCAAGTCAATGCGCTCGGTGGGCGTGACCACTGGCCGCAGACCGGTTGTGCTCTGTTTGCCGGTGCCGGGGTACCGGGCGGGCAGGTGATCGGCAAGACCGATGAAAAGGGCGCAGAACCAAAAGACCGCCCAGTCAAGCCGGGCGATATTGCTGCAACGCTGTTTGCGAAGCTCGGCATCGATGGCAGTAAAGTCTACGAAACGCCGCAGGGACGACCAACGCGGATTGTCGATGATGGTGTTCCGGTTCCGGAGCTTGGCTAGTCAGTGCGCATTTTGCGGTTGCTAAAGCTGCTTTCGATAGGGATGCTGGTCACCCATGTCGGCGTTGTTTTTGCTGTGCCACGGATTACATCCATTTTCCCTGCAGGAGCGATGCGGGGGAAGTCCGTCGAAGTAACCATCCAAGGGACAGGGCTCAAAGACCTCCGACACGTCCTTGTTCAAGGAAATGGAGTTCAGCTCTCGCTGATGCCGGGTACGGATGACACATCCAGGAAGGCGATGCTCACCGTCGCCAGTGATGCCGCTCCCGGACGACGTGAAGTGCGCTTCGCCGATGAGCGGGATGCATCCAATGTGCGCATCATCAGCATCGGCCAGGTCCCCGAAGTCAATGAAGTCGAGCCAAACAACACGCCTGACAAGGTAAGCCTTCAGCCATTGCCGATTTGCTTTAATGGCCGCCTGAGCGAGGGCTCAGACCGGGATGGCTTTAAAGTCCGCCTCCGCAAAGGGCAGGTGGTCTTGATTGAAGTCGAAGGTCTGCGCGTCCTAGCGAACATCTATGAGAGCTGGCTGAAAGGTTTTCTTGAAGTCACGGATGCATCTGGTCAGCCACTTGCAACGAATCAGGGCACCGTGGATGACTACTACCGCTGGGATCCTGTCCTGCGGTTTGATCCTCCGGCGGATGGCGAATATACGATTTGGTTTCGTGACCTGAACTGGCGCTCGGATACCAAAGGCGTCTACCGCGTGACCGTTGGCGAGCTGCCGCACGCATTTGCGACATTTCCAATCGGAGCGCAGCGGGGGGCGAAAGTCACTGTAGAGCCCGTGGGGGCAACGGTCTCCACTCTGACCGCTGTCTTTGGGCCCGTGAACCCGGATGTAACGCTTGGTATCTCCGATTTGATGTTTACCACAGGCGCTTTTGAAAGCAACCGACGACCATTTCTGTGGACGAAGGAGCCATCCGCGGATGTCACAGCAGGTGGCCTAACCCGCGAAACAGCAATCCCAGTGCAGCTTCCGGTGGCGCTGGATGGCTGGTTTGAACCGGGAAAGCCCCGCTGGATCAGCTTTGATGTCACGGATAAAGGCTGGCAGCACATTAATGGCTTTGCGTGGCGCCTCGGTGTTCCAACGGATCTCGAGCTCAAGGTCTACGATAAAGCGGGCAACCTGGTACAGGAAGCGGATGATGGCCGCGGCAGTAGTGGCGGGCAGGCGGGTGGTCGGGATCCGTTTATCGCCCGCGAGTTCACGCCGGGGAAGTGGTTTGTCCGTATCCGCGATGTGGATGACCGCGGCGGCAAGGGATTTCCATTTCGCGTCCTGCTTGGTCAGGGCCACGCACAACTCCGAGGGACATTTGCGCCAGATACCGCCGGCATCCCGCTGTCCGGTGGCGACATCACCACGACGGTCAAGTGTGAACGTATTGACCTTGCGCGAGGCGATATCCAAGTTGAGCTCATCGATGCACCTGCGGGAATCACGGTTGTCAATGGAACCATTGCGACGGGAAAGACCGAGGCAGCCATCACGATAAAGGTTTCAGCGGGTGCGCTCCCAGTCGGCCTCCACAGGATACGCATCCGGGCGCGCTGTGAAAATGCCAGCATCACCCTCGTTGGAAATGAAACGTACAACAATCAAGGCACGGCGTATCAACGCGAAACGGATGGCCTGATTGTTGTCGTTCGCCCAAACTAATCGTGTGGCTGTGAGCCGCAGCTGATTTCGTTTTGCCCATAACACGGCAGTCATTCTGACTGCTATATATCTGTCTGATTCTCCCATTGATTGTTCAGAGACCTCGTAAAGTCATGCCTTTATGATAACGTTGATTAAACCGCTAGGTAAACTATTGATAATGGAAGGGGATAACGATGCGTATAAGTAGTCTGGGATTGTGGAGTCTTGCTGGCTGTTGTCTGGCATTGTTCAGCGCGGCGTGCAGCAAACCCGCTTCAACCAAGGCTGACAAAGTCCGCATCGCCTACTTACCTAACATCACCCATGCCGCTGCCCTGCATGCCGCTGCCACCGGAGGCTTTCAGAAGTCGGTCGGCGGTGCCATCAAGGTTGAAGAACGCGTCTTTACCGCGGGCCCCGCGGAAATCGAAGCGCTCTTTGCCGGCGAAGTTGATTTTGGCTATATAGGACCCGGTCCTGCCATTAATGGCTACATTAAGTCCAATGGACAGGCGCTTGAAATAATCGATGTTGCAGCAAGTGGTGGGGCATCGTTGATTGCCGCAAAGGGTCAGTCGATTAAGTCGGTGAATGATCTTGCGGGCAAGAGGGTCGCGGTTCCACAGACGGGTGGTACGCAGGATATTTCCCTTCGCCATGCGCTCAAGGAAATTGGTCTGTCAGGCAAGGATAAGGGTGGCACTGTAGACATCGTTCAGTATGCTCCCGCGGATGTCCTTGACCTCTTCCGGCGAGGTGAGCTGGATGCAGCATGGCTGCCGGAGCCTTGGGTGTCGCGTGTCATCAAGGATGCCGGGGCGACTCTCGTCACCGATGAGCGGACTCTCTGGCCGGGTGGGAAGTTTGCGACTGCGGTTGTCATCGTGCGGAAGGACTTTGCAAAGGCTAACCCCGATATTGTGGCTAAGCTGCTGACGGCGCATCGCGCATCCGTTGATGCCATTAATGCAGATAAGAAATCCGCCGGGGATGTTATTTCCAAGCAGATCGCAAAGCTTAGTCAAGGGAAAACGCTCTCTCCCGATGTCCTAAATGGCAGCTTCAGCCGGACGGATATCACGTATGAAGCCTTGGATGAGTCGATTCTCACATTTGCAGACTGGGCTAAAGAGCTTGGTTACCTCAAGAAGGGCCGTGATGGCTTTGGGGGGCTAATCCAACATGGCAACCAGTAGTGCAGATAAACCGTCAGGCAATGACATCCCTGTCCAGCAAATCATCGCAGCTATTCAGGCTGTGCAGCACGGTGATGTCCATATCGTCATCCAGGATGGCAAGGTCATCCAAATCAACAAAACGGAGAAAGTCCGTCTGAGATAACTCTCGTCCACAATTTCGTTCTGCCCCTTATAGGGGGCAAAGCGGCTGACTTGATAACAAGAGGCCGGTTGCGTGTGTAATCCCTGCACACTCAGCCGGCCTTTTGTCATTTATACACACCAAAGGAATATCAAATGCAAAAACGCGCCTTTACGCTCATTGAGCTCCTCGTCGTCATCGCCATCATCGCGATTCTCGCAGCCATTCTCTTCCCTGTCTTTGCACAGGCACGTGAAAAGGCGCGGCAGACATCCTGCCTTAGCAATGTCAAGCAGCTTGGGCTTGGTTGGATGCTATATGTCCAAGATTATGATGAAACATTTGCGCCACACGTAACGGAGCGTACAGCCCCTGCGGGCACGCCGGACACCTTGGTTGACCGTGCTGCCTTTTCGTACAAGACCAAGCTGGATCCTTACATTAACAACACACAGATTCATAAGTGCCCATCGGGGCCGGCGTGGCCAGCTCCTGCCGCAGGGCGGTGGTTCACGACGGACTATGGCAACAACCACAACGAAACCAACCTCCCGAATGCATCCAAGCGGCAGTGGTACATCGACAACCCTGACTTTGGCGTCAATGACAGCCATTCACTTGCATCGCTGGCAAGCCCGGCGCGCTTCATCTTGATCGCCGAAGCCGCACGTGCCAGCGGTGTCCCAAGCCGCGGCGGTCTCTATCCACAGCCATGGTCATTTGATGATGCAACGCTTCCGGATGCCAGCCAGCAGGCACGGTTTAAGGCGCGTCACAGTGGTGGGGGAATCATCGCTTACGCCGATGGCCATGCGAAGTGGGTACGCCCAGAGCAGACCTGGAAGTCCTACGCTAACAACGATTGGCGTCGTAACCCAATCGACTAATTCGTGTCATTTCCAGACATCCCCAAAACCCTAAATGATATTATTCCTATATGTCCAACCAAATTAGTAGGAATAACAAGCATGGCCGCGGTCAGGACTAGTTTGTCCAAGGCTTGGCTATGGAGACTCCTGCTGATTCTGGTTTTGGGGAGTGCTTGGTACATCACGACAAGGGCGGCCATCTGGCCGCCTTACCTTGTGCCCCCGCCATCCGATGTCTTTGATTTCATCAAATCATCCACCACGGATGGCACCCTTGTCGGCGCGACCATCACCAGCATCGCCCGTGCAGCAAGCGGCTTCGCGATCGCGGCGCTTATCGGTCTCCCGACAGGCCTCCTCCTTGCGAAGGTCACATGGCTTGATGACCTGATCAGCCCTGCGGTCGGCGGCCTCCAGTCGCTACCGAGTATCTGCTGGTTCCCACTCGCTCTCCTCTGGTTTGGGATGAGCGAAGCGGCCGTTCTCTTTGTTGTCGTGATGGGAGCGCTGTTTGCTATCATCCTCGCCGTACGCTCTGGCGTCCGAAACCTCCCGCCCCTCACGGGACGGGCCGGTGTGATGCTTGGAGCGCGTGGTTTCAAGCTCTGGTGGTACGTCTTGCTGCCGGCGAGCCTTCCAGCCATCCTCGCGGGGATGCGTCAGGCGTGGGCATTTGCATGGCGTTCTTTAATGGCTGCCGAACTACTTTCCCAGTCGCTTAAAGTCGGTATTGGGCATGTGCTCACGACGGGACGTGACCTCAACGACATGGCGATGGTCCTCGGGACAATCGTCATCATTTTGGTGCTTGGCCTCCTCGTCGATCGCATCGCCTTCCGTCCGATTGAAGTATTCATCGCCCGTCGGTGGGGAGTGGATGGCGCATGATCACGGCTACTGACCTCTCGCGAACCTACCCGGATGGCACGATGGCTCTCTCTGCGACGAACGTCGCTATCCCAAAAGGGCAGTTCGTCGCGCTGATCGGCCCAAGTGGCTGCGGAAAGTCGACGCTTATCAACCTCCTCGCGGGGCTGGATCAGCCAACGGCGGGAACGGTGTCGCTCGCGGGCCGGGCGGCGATGGTCTTTCAGGAGCCTGCACTCTTC
>CAIYBQ010000203.1 GCA_903924445.1 uncultured Armatimonadota bacterium
GCGAGGAGGCCATCCGCGACGAGGAGAGGCCCGTGGTTGCTGGTGCCAACGACGACATAGTCAAAGTCCGGGTGTACGGAGAGACCTGTGTTCGCGGGGATGGTCCATGGGGTTGTGGTCCAGATGAGGGCACGGACGCCGGGGGTTGCATTTAGGACGCCATTTGGGTCACCGCTGGCGAGCAGCGGGAATGCGACGTGGATGCTTGGCGAGATGTGGTCTTTGTGTTCGGCTTCGGTGTTAGCGAGAGCGGTTTCGTTGGCCGGGTCCCAGAGGACAGGCTTGAGGCCACGGTAGACGTAGCCTTGCTTGCAGAGGCCAAGGAAAGTCTCGACGATTTTGGATTCGAAGGCAGGTGCCATCGTGAGGTATGGGTGGTCCCAGTCACCGCGGATGCCGAGGCGTTGGAACTGTGTCTTCTGTGTGGTTACCCAGCGGGTGGCGTACTCGCGGCAGCGTGCGCGGAGGGTGTCGGGCGTCCACTGGACTTTCTCCTCGCGGAGCTCTTTGACGACGGCGACTTCGATGGGCAGGCCGTGGTTGTCCCAGCCGGGGACGTAGGGCGCTTCGTAACCGGCCATCGTTTTGTATTTGACGACGATGTCCTTGAGGGTTTTGTTGAGCGCGTGTCCGAGGTGGATGTTGCCATTTGAGTATGGCGGGCCATCGTGGAGGAGGAAGCGTCCCTTTGGTGCGGGTTTGCTGAGGGATTGCTGGTAGATGCCAAGCTCATTCCAGCGTTCCTGGATGGCGGGTTCGCGGGTTGGAAGGTCTGCCTTCATCGCGAAGTCAGTGGCAGGGAGGTTGAGGGTGTTTCGGTAGTCCATGGGGTGCAGTCGGGTCCGGTTCAACGTTTCGACGATGATATGCGCCCCGCGGGATGCGTGCGCCCACCGAACCGGGGCCGATGCAGAAAAAGGTCATCGACAGCGGGGGCACTACTCCACGGGACGCCAGATAATCTGACAGATCCCACCGGACCGATAGTGTCGTGCCATCATAGCGGGTTGATTTTACCATGATGGCCTCCTCGGGCGGGCGTTTTGGAGGCTGACCGCTCCGGGCTGAATATGTGCTACGGGACCTTTACAGATACCGACAGCCACATGTGCGTTCTCCCGGCTTCGCGTGCTAAGGTAACGCAATGGATGAGACAACCAAGATCGCGGCGCGGAAGATGGCATTCATCGATGTCCTTCGCGGGCTTGCGGCCGTGCTTGTGTATGTCTTTCATCAGCAGATCCACACATTCATCGGCTATCCGGATAAGCCTATTCCACCCGGGTCACTGACGTGGTGGTTTTTCCTTGGCGCGATCGACCTTGGGAAGATTGCCGTGGCTGTCTTCTTCTGCGTATCGGGCTACCTGATTCCGAGCACGCTGACCAAGCCCGGAGCAACGATTCGCGACTTCACCATCCACAGAATCTTCCGGCTCTATCCCGCTTACTGGGTGAGTATCGCTAGCCGGCTCTTGGTCCTCATCTCACTCGGGATGACGGCAAACCTTCCGACGACATTCAACCTGCTCGCAAACATCACGATGTTCCAGAAGTTCATCGGGCAGCAGGACTTGATCGGCGTCTTCTGGACGTTGCAGATTGAGCTCGTGTTTTACATCGTGGCGGCGCTGCTCGCGTGGCGAAATCTGCTTACACGACGGTGGCCGATTCAGCTCACGATGATGTTCCTAACGCTTATCTGCGCTGCGGGGCGGTATGTGACGCACAAGCCTCTCCCGGTGGCGATGTTTATGGCGATGTCACTGATGTGGATGGCGGATACGCTGCGGGCAAGCGAACGCGGTGAAGTCGCGGGCGCAGCGGTTAAGCATGCGATTATCGGGATGATTGTGATGCTTGTTCCGGCGAGCCTGCTCGGCTACGGGGATGAAGGCCCTAGGTACATCACTTCGTATCTCATCGCGATTGGAATCTTTGTGCTCTGCTGGTCGAAGCGTGCGGCGTTCGAGAAATCCAACATTTTGATGCGTACGCTGGGCTGGCTCGGCGACTGGTCGTATGGCATTTACCTGATGCACGGATCGATGTTGATTCTTATCGCGCAGCCGCTGAAGAAGTCGACCGAGAACGTATGGCTGACCACTGCCGCAACGCTCCCCCCACTGCTACTGGTTTCCTGGTTGCTCTACCGCTACATCGAGGCCCCGATGATCCGCATCGGCAAGCAGCTTACCAAGCGGAATACGGTTTGAACCTCGTTTTGGCGGGTTACGGGATGCCGGCAATTCTGGCATAATGAGTGTAATTCGCAGGTTCACCGATGCGCCTGCGACATCCCCAATTACTGTTTGCTGACCGGTCACCCACTATGACATTTACAAAACCCTTTGCAACCGCGCTCCTTGGCACCATCGCGCTTGGCATCAGCCTCGCCGCACCCGCTAAGCAGACATCCAAAGTCATCTTCAACCGCGACATCAGGCCCATCCTCTCGGACAGCTGTTTTGCGTGTCATGGCCCCGACAAAAACAAACGCCAGGCAAACCTGCGCCTCGATCAGCCAAACCGCGCCATCATCCCGGGGGATATTGTCGCCAGCCAGCTGGTGCAACGGATTAGCAAGCCGGCATCCGATGCCCTTGCGATGCCACCCGCGGACTTCCACAAGACCATCACCCCGGCACAAAAGGACACCCTCCGCCGCTGGATTGGCGAAGGCGCAACTTACCAAAAGCACTGGGCCTATGAGCTTCCTGTAAAGCCCGTGGTTCCAAAGGGCAAACACCCCGTCGACTTTCTGGTCCAACGCCGCCTTGCAGAAATCGGTCTCCAGCCAAGCCCGCAAGCCGACCGCCGCACCCTCATCCGCAGACTGTCCTTCGACCTGACCGGCCTCCCGCCAACCTATGCGGAAGTTCAGGCATTCATCAATGACAAGTCGCCAAAGGCCTACGAAAACCTCGTCGACCGACTGTTGGCTAGTCCACACTATGGCGAGAAAATGGCGCAGCACTGGCTGGATGTCGTCCGCTTTGCAGACACCATCGGGTACCACTCCGACACCCCGCGGAACATCTATCCGTACCGCGACTACGTCATCAAGGCCTTCAATACCAACAAGCCTTTTGACCGCTTCACACGCGAGCAGCTCGCCGGTGACATCCTCCCGGATGCCAACCAGGAAACCAAGGTCGGCTCCGCTTTTAACCGCCTCCTCCTCACCACCGAGGAAGGTGGCGCACAGGCTAAGGACTACGAAGCCCGCTATCTGACCGATCGTGTCCGCGCTGTCGGAACCGTCTGGCTCGGCCAAACAACCGCCTGCGCTCAGTGCCACGACCACAAGTTTGACCCTATCTCGACGCGTGACTTCTACACCCTCGGAGCCTTTTTTGCCGATATAGAGGAAGGCATCATCGCCGCACGCGAGCCCGGGATGCCGGTTGTCGATGAAGCCAACGAAAAGGCCATCGCCGCCGTTGATGCCCGTATCGCAGCAGCGGAAGCCAAGGTCAAAAGTGGTGCCACGCTGCTTGCTGGAAGCCGCTCAGGGTGGGAAGCCAGCCTCAAGGGAATCCGCACGGTTGAGCAAAACTGGGAAGCCATCGCGCCAACCAAAGCGACCGCAAAAGCAGGCACCATACTCACCATCCGCGGAGATAAGTCCATCCTCGCCAGCGGTCCAAACAATGCACCAAATGCCTATGTTCTGGATGTTCCTGCAGCTGGCACGCTCCGCGGTGTCCGCATCGATGCCCTCCCCGATGCAAGCCTTCCACAACGTGGGCCAGGCCGGGCTGGAAATGGCAACTTTGTCCTCACCGAAGTCCGTGCAAGCATCCTCGATGCAGCCGGTAAAGTCACCGCGCAGCCAATCTTTCTCAACGCGGATGCTTCCTTCGAACAAACGCTGTTCTCCGGGGATGACCTCCGCTACAAGCGCTGGGGTGCAGCAAACACGATTGATAACAATATCCGCGGCGGCATACCAGGCTGGGCCATCCTCCCGGATGTCGGCCAGCAGCACCACATGGTCATTACATTTGCCGAGCCAGTTACCATCCCGGATGGCGGTCGACTTCAGCTAACCCTCGAGCAGACCCATAGCAATGACCATAATCTTGGATGTTTCAAGGTAGCGGTTGCAAAGGATGTTCCTACAAACACCTGGACAGCTGCGAAACCTGCAAATGTCACTGCAACGGGCGACACCGTGCTCACCGTACGGCCAGACAATTCCGTGCTCGCAAGCGGTCCAAACAA
>CAIYBQ010000204.1 GCA_903924445.1 uncultured Armatimonadota bacterium
AAGCGCATCGAGCTGCGCCTGCTCCGCCGGCGATACCGCTGGGATAAACGGCTTGGCATTTCCGCGCATCCCATCAAGACCCTCTTCACCGATGTTGTTAAACAACGCAAAGAACTTGTAGTACTCATCCATAGCAACAGGATCGTACTTATGGTCATGGCACTGGGCGCAGCGGAGCGTCAATCCCATCGTCACCGTGGCAGTCGTATCCACACGATCTGCAACGTAGGCCGTTTGGTACTCTTCAGGAATGGCCCCACCTTCAAAGTTGATCGGATGGTTCCGATTGAAACCCGTTGCAACGAGTTGGTCGGTCGTAGGGTTGGGCAGCAGGTCTCCCGCGAGCTGCTCTGTAAGAAACCTGTCGTAGGGCATATTCACGTTGAACGCCCGGATGACCCAGTCGCGCCAGCGGAACATATCCCGATGGCTGTCAATGTGATAGCCATGTGTATCGGCATAGCGGGCGAGATCAAGCCACATCAGTGCCATACGCTCTCCATACGCAGGGCGCGCAAGGAGATTGTCAACAACCCGCTCGTAGGCACCAGGTTTTTTGTCAGCCAAAAACGCTTCAATATCATCAGCGCTCGGAGGCAGTCCGGTTAAATCGAGGGAAACTCTTCGTAGAAGCGTTGTCTTATCAGCCACTCCTAGAGGCTGCAAATGCTGGCTTGCTAACCCTTTGTTGATGAAGTAGTCAACAGGATTTCCACTTATTTTCGGTAGTACCGGGCGAATCACAGGTGTAAATGCCCAGTGGTCCTCGTACTTTGCGCCTTCATCAACCCACTGCCGAATATCTTGAAGCTGGCTTGGTTTTATACGCCTCTGTGTTGTGACTGGAGGCATATGACGTGGGTCACTTGCCGGCAGGAGCATTCTTTCAATTGCCGCGGATGCGACTTGGTCGTGGGGGATGATTGCTTGGCGGCCGCTCGAGAGAACACTGGTTGCGCCAGCAAACGTATCAAGGCGTAGTCCCGCAGCACGTGTCTTGCGATCTGGCCCATGGCACTTGTAGCAGTTTTCCGAGAGGATGGTTCGTATGCTCTTTGCAAATGAAATCCGTTGAGGTTTCGCTGAGTCTTCGTGAGGCTTTGCAGCGACAGGAATCGCAGCAAGGACGCCCGTAATCAACAGGGAACCCAGCGCTAAAGCTACGTGGGCAAATCGATTCACAACATGCAACATGTGACATTCTAACGATGAATCCTCACTAGCACAAAGGTAGGGGTAAAATGCCAATCTGTGACATCTATTGCGGACATTCGTCTTCTCTCCCAGCGTAAATCGCGGGGAACATATGCCATTCATCCCAATGCCATCAGTGATGAAGGGATGCTTACTGTAGCGGTACCGGATGACTACGAAGTCCGGGTGCTCCACTTCACTCGTCATGATTCTGCGGACCGGCCAACAGTAGTGAACACCGTCTCAGTTGAGACGCTCAGACAGCTTCAGCTGAGCCCGGATGGATTGGTCGCAATCGGCATCACCGATGATGACTTTTACATTTTCAACAATGGGCGCAAGACCCGTTTTTTGACGGATCGCCGTCTTGCATATCATTCAGTTGCGCTTGCAGGCGGTAATCGCTTTGCCTACGTTGCCAGTGACATTTTGATGCATGGCTATGCCGTTGGTTTAGGGGATGCGAGTAATCGACTTCTCTGGGCCAAGGACTTGCATCACCCTACAGAGCTGATTGCCATTTCGCCAAATGGCAAATTCATTGCGCTCGCAGGCTCGGCCGGCGAAATCCTGATCCTCTCCGATACACGCGATACGCTTGTAACGGTTCACTCAGGTCTGTTTCCAATCAGTATTTGCATTGATAACGATGCCACCACAGCTGTCGTGGGGCGCGATATGTTTGACAACCAGATCAAGACCAAAGTAATCGATGCTTCTGGCGAGTACAGCCTCATTGCTGAGATTGAAGGCGAGCCGTGTGGAATTGCGGTTCTCCCTGGGGGCAATATAGTTGCTATCCCAACGGCTGTCGATGCAAGATCTGGCAAAATCGTATTCGCGGGTGTTGGGCAAGGAGTAGAAGACTGGGAACTCCTCATTGATGTTGGTTGCCCATCGGGAATTTCTCTTTCACCATGTGGTCAATACCTTGGCATTAGTACTCGGGATGGTGCCATTTACCGCTTTGAAGTTGATTCTGTCATCAGATCTGGCACATCCGCAGAGCAGGCACGCAAGGTCTTTGTCCAAGACTTAAACAACGGTGATATTGCTGCTGCAATATCCGCGTATTGTACGAAGTGGGTTGGGAATCAGACAAATCAATTCGCAGAATCTGCCAAGCTGGTTGCAAGTGACTTATCCGACGCGCTTTGCAACCTTACGCTGGAGCAACTTCATGCATTTCTGCAGCAGCTGTGCGGGCAATCATTGCCGCTAATCATTCCCAGTGTGTTCACGAGTGCAATCACGGATGTTACTGCGTTACACCTGCGACAGGCCATCGAAACGAAAACTTCATCTCTATCGGAACAACTTGATGTTCTTGCAAGTATTCAAAAGGTAACTGGCATTCTCATTGTCGATATGGAACTTAGCGCAATGCTGCAAGCATATGTTGTGTCCATCGGCGAACTTGTTTATCAGGAAATGTCCGCTGCAATTCAGTTTGGGAATCTAGATCGCGCATCGCAGCTCGCCGTAAAGGCAAGCCAATCCGGCGTCACCAGCGGCATTGTTCATGATCTACATGCCAAGGTAAACCTTGAACGAACATTACAAGATGCAAATGTTCGCTACGACGCCAAAGACTTTTCGGGTGCACTTTTTGGATATCGCAAGGTCTTGCGCTGGATGCCTGATAACCGGGAAATACGGGCACGAATTCAGTTTGCTGAGGCAATGATAAGCGATTCCGGATTACAGGATAGGTTTTCGCGATTGGAGTAAACGTATGGGGACCGCAGTGGACTCGTTGGCGGATTTGTTGTTTCCGCGTCAGTGCTCTCACTGCGATACCTGGGATAACGGGTGGCTTTGCCCTGCGTGTACATCACAGATTGAGTTCATTGCGTCAACATCAATGCACGATTTGCGATCTTTCTCTGGAGTAAGGGCGCTAACGCAGTACACAGGGATTGTAAAGGATGTGTTACATCGGACGAAGTACGAGGATCAACCTTGGAGGCTGATACGATTTACATCAGCGGTGATCGAAAACGAACCAGATTTGAAGTGGCTGGATGAAATTGATTTAGTTGTTCCCATGCCAGGTGATCCATGGCGAACGTGGAAGCGTGGTTTCAATCCCGCTCGGCTTATCGCAAAAGAGATTGTGCGTACGACGAAGCGGCCACTCGCACACCCTAGATGGTTTACGCGCACCGGGTCAAAGCCCCAGCAAGCGCTCTCAATGGATGAACGAAGTAAGCGATATGAGGAAAATGTTTTCAGACTGGACAAGCGGTATCTTGGACAGGAAGAGCGTGTGAAATGCTTGCTTGTGGATGATATTGCCACCACAGGCGCCACATTACGAGCTGCTACAGCTGCACTTACTGAATCGGGATTGAACGTAGAGGCTCTTGTTTTGAGCGTTGGGCTCTAGTGTGAGACAAAAAAAGACGGCACCACGAACGCAGTGCCGCTTCCACAATCGTGGAGAGAAAAGGAGATCACACATCGGCAAGATTAGCACACCTGCTACTTGATGTCAATGTGTGCATCTGTCAAACGGTAGATTTTGAGTAAAGGTACAAACGAGCTTGAATGAACGCGGTCATCTGACTAAGGTTGAAATATTTGGTTTGCTGGTTGCCGTCGAAACAGACGACCATATCGACTCCATTGAAGTTCGTCTTCTAGAACTTGAGGAGCTCGCAAACACCGCAGGGATTACTGTTGTTGCGACTCTTGAGCAGCGTAAGCGGCGTTTTGACCCGGCCACTCTTGTTGGTCAGGGCAAGGTTCAGGAAATCGTTGATGCTGTGTCCGTGCATAGCCCAGGAATCGTTGTTTTCGATAACGAACTGACGCCAACGCAGCAACGTAACCTTGGCGAAGCTCTGAAGTGTCGCGTTATTGATAGAACACAGCTGATTCTCGATATTTTCGCACAACGTGCGCGTACTCGGGAAGGCAAGCTGCAAGTTGAACTTGCACAAATGTCCTATCTGCTTCCACGCCTCAGCATGCTCTACACCAAGTTCGAGCGCCAGCAGGGAGGTATTGGTGTCCGCGGCGGCGGTGGAGAGACCAAGCTCGAACTTGACCGCCGAAAAGTACGGGAACGTATCATTGAGCTGCAGCGTGAGCTTGAAGATGTAAAGAAGAAGCGAAGACTGCAACGAAAAGGGCGTAAGGACTTGCCATTTCCGACGGCAACGCTTGTCGGCTATACATCTGCTGGCAAATCAACCATTTTGAATTCGCTATCTGATGCCGCGGTCCTTGCTGACAAAATGCTGTTTTCCACTCTGGATCCAACGACACGAAGGGTAAATCTGCCTGATGGTCGAGGAATCCTGCTGACCGATACTGTTGGCTTCATTCGAAATCTGCCCCATGACCTCGTGGCGGCCTTCCGAGCAACCTTGGAAGAGGTCAACGATGCCGATATGTTGCTGCACATCGTTGATGCGAGCAGCGACGAAGCCGATCGACATCGAGACACCGTTCTAGAGACATTGGAAAATCTCGGAGCATCCAACAAACCGATCATTACGGTTTTCAACAAACGCGATGCGGTTGAAGATTTAGATGCCCTCGACCGACTAATGGCCACCATTCCAAGCTCCTGTTCTATTTCGGCGAAAACAGGAGATGGCATGGACACGCTTATGGATGCGATTGCCGATGTCCTGAAATCGTTGGTGCGTAGGCTAACAGTGCTGCTGCCCTACGAACGGTCGGATCTCCTAGCTAAATGCCATGCGCATGGCATTGTCCACGCCCTGGAGTATGTTGAACAGGGTGTTCATATAACAGTCGACTTACCCGAAGCGCTGTTTGTTGAGTTATCTCCATTTGACGTCACACCAAAAGAACAGCCATTTTGGCTGGTAGAAAATGAAAAACCGGAGCTTGAAGATTAAGACTTCTTGCTCCGGTTCGGTTCCGTGCAGTGCCGGTTAGTTTCGGGCCCCTGGAACACCCTTAGGCTTCATTGGGCCTTCATAGTAGCTACCACTCTTGGGTTTCGCTTCTTCCTGCTTGCCACATGCTGCCGCAAAAATACCTGCAAATGCTGCGATAAGTACAATGGCCGTCAGGCGCTTGATTGTCAAATTCATAGTCAATACCTCAAAAACTACCCGGATTAGTTTGAAACTTTGTCGTCCTCTGTTGCACTTGGATTGGAACTACCTGGATTCACAGCTGTGCCATCCTTGTCAGGACGGTTTGGGTCAAGCTTTTTGATGATGTTGCCCTTTGCATCTACTAACATGGTCCGAGACTTATTCATCATCGCACCTTCATAGTAGACAACACCACTTTTTGGCTTTTGCTCTTCAGGCTTCATCAGAATGACAACCGCAATTATTCCGCCGATAACGACGATCAGAGCGGCTCCCAAGGTGATCTTTTGTCCTTTATTGAGTGTTGCTAACATTCTGTCCCCTTAACGACAACACGGTGGTCACAATAAATCGTGACCACCGTGCAAATCAACCATCTAACTAGCGGTCAGCGGTGTAGTAGGTCTTGAACCAGCAACCATCTGGACCCTGTTGGATATAGCGCTCAGAGTTGCGAGCGATCCACTTAGCATGGCCATCGAGGAAGATGTGGGTTCCACCACCGGTGTGGCTGTTGGAAGCTTCACAACCCATGGTTGTACCGAATCCACCGGACTGGATGATACCGGTAAAGCCATCAGTGACTTCAACGGTTTCAGCTGGGCGCTGTACAGACGCCAACGACATGATGCTGCTTTCTGTGGAGCCACCGAATGCCGAATATGGGTCAGCTTGGGTGCAGGAACCGAAGATTGCTCCGAAGCCGATACCGTAGTTCGCATGATACAGACGTGCAGGAATCCATGCATCGAGTGCGCCTGGTCCATCACAGTCAGGTTGGTTCGCAGCGACACGGAAGGTCGACGGGTTGAACGATGGGCACTTGAACATTCCCTGAGCTTCGACATTCTGGAAGTCGAGAGCCGTGGTGTTCAGGACACGTGGAGCACCGTTCTTGATGTATGGCTGGAGGTTGATGACCCAAGAGTTTAGGTCAGCGCGCTGGGATGTACGTGCGAGTCCGGAGCGGGTGAACCATGGGATGATGGTTTCATCGTAGTCCTGAGCATACATCATGACCGCAGTGCCAATTTGCTTGGCATTGCTTACACAGGAAATGCCACGGGCCTTTTCACGCGCCTGAGCAAACACTGGGAACAAAATTGCAGCGAGAATCGCAATGATTGCGATTACAACAAGAAGCTCAATCAGTGTAAAGGCTGACTGCTTACGAGTACTTTGCATGGAGATATCCTTGTGAGCCCAATCGGACCCTGTATAGAATCATTTCATCCCGACGCCGCATAAGCGAATCGAGAACTAGTGCTACGTGAGTAACATTAGTTCGGAATCATTGCACATTTATAACGAAAAGTCAACCCTGAGGACTGCGTAGGTGTGCATGAATTCTCACTATCAACTTACCCGTGTCCGAGATAAGCTTTCTGTACTTCTGGATTGGACTTTAAGTCTGCGGCGTTTCCAGAAAGCGTAATCGTACCAGTCTCCAGAACGTATGCACGGTTCGCAACGGCTAATGCCTGATTTGCGTTTTGCTCAACCAATAGAATACTGGTGCCACTTTCGGCATTAATAGTGACAATGATGCGGAAGATCTCCTGCACCAGGATAGGGGCCAAGCCAAGAGATGGCTCATCAAGCATGAGCAGCTTTGGACGGCTCATCAGTGATCTGCCAATCGCAAGCATCTGCTGCTCACCACCTGACAATGTGCCCGCACTTTGTGCCAAACGCTCCCGAAGTCTCGGGAAGTAGGTCAAAGCGCGCTCGTAGTCATCCGAAATACCTTGCTTATCAGTACGAAGATAGGCACCTAGCTCAAGGTTTTCTTTAACCGTCATATTTGCGAAAATGCGACGACCCTCCGGGCAATGAATCAATCCGCGGCTAACGATAGATGCAATGGACAGACGGGAGATATCTTCGCCGAGGAACTCGACTCGGCCGGATCTTGCACGGACCATGCCGGATGCCGCACGCAACAATGTGCTCTTGCCTGCTCCATTCGCACCAATCAACGTAACAATCTCACCTTGATTTACAGTTACATCTACTCCGCGCAGTGCTTGAATGGCGCCATAGGAGACATCGAGATTATTGAGATGAAGTGCGATACTCACGATGCATCCTCCGATGTCGTTCCCAGATAAGCTTCAATAACTTTTGGATTTGCCTGAATGTCTGCAGGCGTACCGGACGCGATCGGCTGCCCGTAGACAAGCACCGTGATCTGCTCACAAACCTGCATCACAACATTCATGTCGTGCTCAATCAACAAAATGGTCACGCCAAACTCATCACGTAACCGACGTATGAGGTGCATCAAGTCAGCAGATTCCTGCGGGTTCATTCCCGCCGCAGGTTCATCGAGGAGTAACAACTTTGGACGCGTTGCGAGAGCACGCGCAATTTCTAGCCTTCGCTGACGGCCGTAGGGCAGACTGTTTGACTGCTCCTTTGCAACATCCGAGAGGTCAAGGAGCTCAAGCAGCCGCTCCGCTTCCTTTACAGTCGATTGCTCCCTTTGCTCCCACTTGGGAGTGCGCAAAAATGCGTGCAGGATTCCAGGGTCGTCGTTGACTGACAGGGCCGTGCGCACATTATCGATGACAGAGAGCTCACCGAACAAGCGGATGTTCTGGAAGGTTCTACCAATGCCTGCACGAGAAATGCGGTATGGCTTCCACCCAGCGATACTCGTCCCGTTAAACCGGATATCTCCCTCAGTCGGAGCATACACTCCTGTGAGCAAATTAAAAACGGTTGTCTTCCCAGCTCCATTAGGGCCAATCAGCCCGCAGAGCGAACCTTCCTCAATCGCAAGGTTGACATCGTTTACAGCAGTCAGACCCCCGAAACGCTTTACAACCTTGGTGAGTTCAAGTAATGCCATGCAACCGTCCTATAGGAGAAAATCCCCAATACCGGGCGGAATTCTACCATGCATGAACTATCCACCCACCAAATCACCGGGATGAACACAGCGATATAATCCGACAACATTAAACGTGTAGGGCTGATGGCTCTAGACCGAGATTCATGAGAGCAGGTCAAATTATGAGTTTAGTTCAATGGCGTCCGTGGACGGATGCATCTTTCGAGGAAGCACGCGATCAGGATAAACCCGTCCTCCTGTCAATCGTCGCAAAGTGGTGCCAATTTTGTGCACAGCTTGATAGCGATGTTTATGCCAATGATGCGATCGCGACCTACATCAATGACAACTACATCCCGGTTCGCGTCGACTCCGATGTCCGCCCGGAAATCAATGCCCGGTATACACAGGGTGGATGGCCATCAACATGTATCCTCACCGGTGAGGGAGACCTCCTCTGGGGGGGCAACGCCCTTCCACGAGAGCACATGGCGCAGCTTCTTCCACAGGTCCTCGGACAGTACCGTGGTGATAAAAATGCTCTCAATGCACACATCACGCAGCTGAGACTTCAGGTTCGTCAGCAGAATACGCCTCCAGCATTTGATCCAAGCGCACCGCTGCAACCACAGCTCCCGTTGCATATCCTGATGGCATCGAAGTTCGAATTTGACTTCGCATTTGGCGGTTTCGGCCACTCTGGGCAGAAGTTCCCACATGTTGATGTCCTCGACCTGGTCGCTGATGCCCTTGTACGCTCCTACCGTGAAGGTGCTGGCGATCCAGATCTGCGCTTCATGCTGGATCGTTCACTGATGTCGCTCACGCGTGGCGAGCTCCATGATGCCGTAAACCACGGCTTCTTCCGCTACTGCCAGACCGCTGACTGGCGTAATCCGATGATCGAGAAGCTCCTCGATGACAACGCCAGCATCGCGCGCACGGCAGCACGGGTCTACCAAGCGACGGGTGACAATGCATGGCTGGAAGTTGCTACCGACACGCTTGGCTACTTGGACACTCAGCTGGCAATCGATGGTGCCGGTTACGGTGCAAGCCAGTATGCAGATGCTGAGTATTATTCGCAGCCAGAAGATGAACGCCGCGAATGGAATTCCCCTGCGATTGATGAGACGTTTGTTTCAGGCGCCAATGCGCAGGCGGCACGTGCTTGGTATTCCTATTGGCAGGCAACTGGCGATGTTGCAGCGCTTGACAAAGCCGTTGCCATCATGGACCGGGTTGCTAGCCTTGTTGGTGAAGATGGATGCCCTCGCCACTCGGAAGCGGATGGTTCATCCGAAGGCCTCTTGGTCGATGCATCCCGTGTGCTTGCTGCATCCGTTGATCTTTACGAGGCCGGTGTTGGTGACAAGTGGCTGATGCTCGCTGAGCTTGTTGCCGTTTGGATGCAAAACCGCCTTGGCGATCGCGCTGGCGGTGCGTTCCATGACCATCCAATCCGTGAGGATGCGCTTGGACACTTGAAATTCGGCACGAAAGACCTGCCGGACAACATGATTGCAGCCGATGCCTACCTCAGGCTCTTCCTTGCAACTGGCGAAGATGAATACCGGACAACCGGTACACAGAACATCACCGCACTCCAGGTTGCTGCACCCCAAATGGGCTTCCTCGCGGCAGGTCTCGCACTTGCAAGCATCCGTGCCCTCGCGATGCCGGTCATCGTTCATATCGTTGGATCACCTGACGACAAGCGAACCAAAGACCTCGTTGCTGCTGCGCATCGACCGGCACGCTTGGAGCGATTTGTACAGGTCCTCGACCCGAACAATGAAGCGGACCGCGAACACATCGACAACCTTGAGTACGAAGTGACCGACATCCCAACTGCGTATCCAAGAATCGGTGAAAATCCGTTGGC
>CAIYBQ010000205.1 GCA_903924445.1 uncultured Armatimonadota bacterium
CCTACCGCTGTCGTGCTCATACCTTGACACCTTGTGCACCACTTGCTGCATACGTTGACAGAATTGTTAGGCCATCACCGTATTCGCCTACGACATTTGCGATGATCGCATCTAGCATTGCGGGGTCAACCAGAGCGACAACACTCCCACCCCAGCCTCCACCGGACAGCTTAGCCCCGAAAACACCACTTGTTCTCTCGAGAATCTGCTGAACTTTGTCAATCTCAGGGCATGTGTTTTCAAACAATCCACGACAGCTAGCATGACTTGCGTTCAACATCGCTCCAAAACCAAGCACATCAGCGTTTATCAGGCATTCGGTTCCAACAAGCACACGGTTGTTTTCGTTCCAGACATGACGAGCGCGATTTTGAGATGGTTGTTCAACATCAGAAATGCCATCATTGAACTCAGCTTCAGTCACCCCACGAAGCAACGCTGTCCTGCCATCCGAAAGCTTGAGCGCCGCCGCTTCACACTCTTTTCGGCGGGTCGTGTAACCACCACCATCAGCGAGAGCGTGTTTCACATTTGTGTTCACGATGAGAATGCCCAAACGCTCTGCACTGAGGGGCACGCGCTTCCACTCAAAAGTATTGCAATCAAGAAACAATGCCATCCCATGCTCACCGCAGGCACTCGAAAATTGATCCAAAAGCCCAACGGGTGCTCCCACCCACCGCCCGTTCTCGACCGCCCGGCAAGCAACGGCGATTTCCATCGTGGTCAACGATAAGTCTAACGCCGTCAAAACAGCACTTGCGGTTGCGACAAGAACGGCTGCAGATGAGCTGATACCACTGCCATCGGGCACATCGCTTGCGACGGCAACATCCCACGTTGACCCTGGCGGTGAAAAGTGATCGAGGACACCCGCGATGTAACCACACCAGCGATTCGAATCGGTCAGATGTGCGGGTCCCATCGCGAGATCAATGTTCGCTGCTTGATGACCGGGCAATTCAGTCACGATTCGCGTCATGCCACCTGCGGTTTTACGAACAACGACGGCAGTCCTAATGTCTACCGCCGCCGTCAGAACATATCCGCCATTGTAATCTGTATGATTTCCAAGGAGTTCGACACGCCCAGGGGCCGAACCCATAACCTCTGCGGCCTCATCGAATGCGTCTAAAAACAACTGCTTCGCACGCTCAGTAACTGCAATTCCCATGTGAATATCATAGCCCAATGCTCTGGATGGCGTTCGCAAATGCATCGGCGTACGCAGGTTGCCGTGTAGAATTGGAGCATGTCTAATTCTGTGCATGTCATCGGTGCGGGTCTTGCGGGTTCAGAGGCTGCGTGGCAGTTGGCTCAATGTGGACGAAAGGTCATCCTCCACGAAATGCGCCCGGTCCGAAACACACCTGTACACCGCTCGAATTTCGCAGCCGAAATCGTGTGTTCGAACTCCTTCAAAAGCAACCACGTGTCAAATGCAAGCGGCGTCCTCAAGGAAGAGATGCGCCGGCTAGACTCACTCATTGTCCGATGTGCAGATGCGACATCTGTGCCAGCTGGTGAAGCACTCGCCGTTGACCGTGACCTCTTCAGCGCGATGGTCACGAGTGAACTTGAGCAGCATCCAAATATTGACTTTCGTCGGGGTGAAGTTACCGAGCTGCCTGACGGTGATGTAATCATTGCATCTGGTCCGCTGACATCCGATAGCCTCGCGGAAACCATTGGAAAGCTGACTGGACGGTACGATTTATACTTCTACGATGCCGTTGCGCCGGTCATTGAATCATCCAGTATTGATATGTCGAAAGTGTTCCGCGCAAGTCGCCGCGGTAAAGGCCTTGAGCCAGACATGTCGGATGATGCTGCCTACCTGAACTGTCCGCTGGAAAAGGATGAGTATCTGGCACTCGTAGATGCCATTAATGCGGCAGAACTCGCTCCAATCCACGATTTTGAGGACATCAAGTTCTTCGAAGCATGTCTGCCAGTGGAAGAGCTGGCTCGCCGCGGGCCTAAGACACTCGCATTCGGTCCACTCAAACCGATTGGCCTGACCGATCCCCATACAGGCCGCCGACCCTATGCCGTCATCCAGCTCCGCCAGGAAAACAAGTCAGGGTCACTCTTCAACATGGTCGGTTTTCAAACCCGAATGAAGTGGGGCGAGCAGTCACGTATTTTCAGGATGATTCCCGGTTTGGAAAAGGCGGAGTTTGTCCGCTTTGGAGTGATGCATAGAAATACCTACATCCATTCACCAACACTTTTGACGCGTAACCTTGCACTGAGGACAGACCCGCGCATCCGCTTTGCCGGGCAGATCACTGGAGTGGAAGGGTATTTGGAGAGCGCCGCAACGGGATTGATGGCAGGTCTTTCAGCCGCAATCCCAACACTCGAATTCCACCGTCATTCTGTTCTGGGCTCTCTAGCAAGCTACGTGAGTGAATATGATGGACCATCTTATGCACCGATGAACGCCAGCTGGGGAATTGTTGACCCACTCGATGGTGAGCGTATTCGTGACAAGAAGGAACGCGGTCGTGCGCTTGGCCAACGGGCCCTCGATGCACACGCAGTTCTCGTAGACGAGGTCACAAACTATCGTCAGGAGCATTCGGTCTGATGCGGTTTGAAGCACGGAACCGGCAAGCGCCTAAGCAAAGGACATCGATTTCTCTTGCCGTTTTTCTGCTGCTTTTAGGGATGATTTCTCTTGCCGGTTACAAGGGATTTGCACTTATCACAACCTTTTTACAGATAGCGCCGCGACACATTAAGTCGAGTCCGTCCCGTGATGTCGTCCCGGTGACCATCGAACCTGAGGCAGTTAAAAAACCATGATGACCTTGGCGGCTGCCATTACATTTGTTGAGCGGATAAGCGGAGGAGCTGTAGACAAAGCAAGCCGAGAGCTCTTTCGTCATGCATTGGAATGCCTTGGCAATCCTCAGGCAAAGATCCCAACGTTTCACGTCGCAGGGACAAATGGTAAAGGTGCCGTATCTATGATGCTGACAAATGGCATCCTGGCTACTGGGCACACTGTCGGTACGTATATGTCTCCGTTTGTCTACGATGTACGTGAGCGGTGGCTCATCAATGGCAAACCCGTTTCCGCTAGCGACTTTGTCCTAGCGACAGACAAAGTGATGCGTGTCGTTTTAGACATTGAGCAAGGGAAACCAAGCGTTTCAACGTTTGAGATAAAGACATTGGATGCATTCGTTTTATTTGACATGCTCGATGTTGATTACGTTGTGCTTGAAGTTGGAATCGGTGGCCTCCTCGATGCCACAAATGTGATTCCAGCGCCGGTCGCCGCCATCATCACCAGTATCAGCTTCGACCATGTTGACCTCCTAGGGCCGACGATTGAAGACATCGCCTTTCAAAAGGCAGGAATCATAAAGCCGGAAACTGGGCTTGTTGTCTGTGGCGATGGAAATCCTAGCGTACAAACTGTTGTACAGACGTGTGCCACTGATTCCATAGTGCCAGTCGTGTTTCCGAGTCCTGTGACTGGAAAGTCATTGGCACTCCCAGGTGATCATCAACGGATGAACGCAGCGGTTGCGCTAGCGGCACTTGAGCACCAATTTAGTTCACTCACGGATAGCATCACGGATGCCGTGGTTGCCACTACGCTCCCCGGCCGCTTCGAGATTAAGCTCGTCCATGGACGCACGGTCATCTTTGATGGAGCGCACAATCAAGCTGCTGCAAAAGGATTAGCATCGGCAATCAGTGAGAGATGCGGTCCTGAGAAAGTCGTGTTGATCGTTGCCCATTCGGGAAATCACGACTCTTCGGGTTTTGGCAAAGAACTCCTTGCTGTCACTCAACACGTGATCGTTACGTGCACTCCGTTTCGGCCGCAGGAACCCGCTGCCGCAGCGGCATTTTATGAATCGATGAACAAGTCTGTAGTGATTGTTCCAGATCCAGATGCCGCGATTCGTCAGGCCCTTGAACTCTATGACAAAGACACCGCAATCGTGATTTGTGGCTCCTTTTACCTTGCGAGTAGTTTTAAAAAGCTGGAACAAGACAACTAATGTGGGTTTCGCCATCTAATCGTCAAGTTTGATTGCAAACCATCATCCAAACGGGTATACGTTTTTGTTCACATGACAATTTCCCGGTTACTTCCCTCTACATCCACCTGGTGCAAACCCGATCTCGCTTCTCTACCATCCACCATCGATGGGCTGACTCCGATGGCCCGTTCGTTTGTCATCGCCAGGTTAATTTCAGAGCAACCGGACCGCATGATCTTTGTCGTCTCGCCGACAAGACAATCCGCTACCGAACTTATGGAGCGCCTTCAAGGCTGGCTTGGCTCCGAAGTGCCGGCTCTTCTCCTGCCATCCGATGTCCACCTCCTGCAGGATGACCAGGAGGCGGCACGCGCGATTGGACCCGTTGGCGCGAGAGTCCTCGCACTCCAGCAGCTCGTAAGCAACAATCCCCCACGCCTCGTTGTCACCTATGGGCAGGCGCTGCAAACGCGACTTCCGGCTCTTAATGTCCTGACCGCACGCGTACTTGTCATTCGCGTCGGTCAAACGATGGCTCCGGACACAATTGCTGCGCGCCTGAATGCCTACGGCTATATCCGCGAGGAACAGGTTTTGGTACCTGGCACCTACGCCAGACGTGGTGATTTGCTAGATGTGTATCCATCCGATGCCGAAAAACCGTACAGAATCGACTTTTTCGGAGATGACATCGAAAACATTCGAACCTTTGATATCGAATCACAGCGCTCCGATGGGCGTGCTGAGTTCATCACTCTAGTCCCTGGACGTGTCGTCTCATATTCGAGAGCCGTGATGGAACCTGCCGCTCAAGCGCTCGAGTCAGCCCTCAAGACAAGACTCGATCAGCTGACTGAGCTTGGTGTTGATGATGAAGTTAAGGATCGATTGCGCGATGCGGTAGAGACAGAGACCATCAAGATTAGGTCTGCGCAGTACTTTGCCGGGATGGAGCGTCACGTCCAGCTGCTTCATCCAGAATCCGTTACAGTAGATAGCTATCTCCCGGATGGAACATTGGTTGTCTTTGATGAGCCATCATCGACTTGGAATACAACCAATCGCGAAACGGATGTTCTGGTAACCCACCTTGGTTTCCGAGCTGACCGGGGTGAAATACTCCCCGTCTCCGATGCACTTTTGGTCTCTCTTGACAACGTTTTTACCAATCTGAGTCGATTTCCGCACCTGACCGTTTGCCAGCTGCTCCGTGATGTACCTGGTCTTGAACGTGGGCCTGTTGTCTCCGGCCACTCAGATCCCGTCGAAGCGTTTCGGGGACGTAGCCAGCCATTCATCGATGCTGTCGGTACGTGGTGTCGTAATGGCATCACGGTTATTGCCATCAGTGCACAAGCGCCGCGAATACGCGGAATTCTGCAGCACAACAAGCTCCCAGAGGCGGATGAACCTACACCAGGCAAGATTTGTGTGATCAATGGCGTCATCAATGGCGGCTTCCGGATTCAAGACCCAGCGACGATTGTCCTAAGTGACCTTGAAGTCTTTCATCCAGCTGATGTCAGGAAAAAGAACAAAATCCGTCCTGAGTTTAAAGATGGGATGCGCCTGACAAGTCTTTTAGACCTTGAGCCAGGAGATTATGTCGTTCACATCAACCACGGTATTGGACGATACCGTGGGTTAGCCAAGATTCCGGTACAAGGTACAGAACGTGAGTTTTTGCTTGTCCAATACGATGGCAATGACAAGCTCTATGTACCCACAGATCAGATTGACCGGCTGCAAAAGTACATCGGCAGCGAAGGCAATGCGCCATCGGTGCACAAACTCGGAGGGACAGAGTGGCTTAAGGCAACCGCTAAAGCGCAGCGTCAGGCGAAGGAAATCGCTGGCGATCTAGTAAAGCTCTATGCGACCCGCCAAGCCAGCGAACGGCCGACGTATTCCGATGAAAATCCGTGGCTAAGGGAAATGGAAGATGCATTCCCCTACGTCGAAACGGATGATCAGCTACAGGCTGTAGAGGACATCATTCAGGATCTACAAGCTCCAAAGCCCATGGATCGTTTGATTTGTGGAGATGTTGGATTTGGTAAGACCGAGGTTGCGATGCGCGCAGCCTTTAAGGTAGCGACAGAGGGTCGTCAGGTGGCAGTCCTCTGCCCAACAACCATTTTGGCTGCCCAACACTTTCAGACATTCTCGAAACGACTTGGGGCTTTCCCGATTTGCATCGATATGGTTTCCCGGTTCCGTTCTCCTAAGGAGCAAGCCAAAACCATCGAAGCAGCAAAGCACGGCGTGGCTGATATTGTCATCGGTACGCACAGGCTTTTGTCGAAAGATGTTTCGTTTAAGAACCTGGGCTTGGTCATTGTCGATGAAGAACAACGCTTTGGTGTGATTCATAAGGAACGCCTAAAGCAGCTTAAGAATCAGGTTGATGTCATCACACTCTCCGCAACGCCGATTCCAAGAACGCTCCATATGGCGCTGACGGGAATCCGCGACATGAGTGTCATCAATCAGGCGCCTGAAGGACGCATCCCAGTCAAGACCTACGTAAAGTCTCACGATGATGGACTCATTAAGGAAGCGATTCTCCGCGAGGTTGATCGTGGGGGGCAGGTCTACTATCTCCACAATCGGGTGAACTCGATTGATCAGATAGCCTTTCATCTCAGCCGAAACGTTGTCCCGGGAATCCGTGTGCGCGTCGCACATGGCCAGATGACGGAAGATGCTCTCGAAGATGTGATGGTTGACTTCTACAACAAGGCATTTGATGTCCTTGTTTGTACGACAATTGTTGAGAGTGGACTTGATGTCCCTAACGTCAACACAATTATAATCGACAATGCAGACAGGTTCGGACTGGCACAGCTTTATCAACTAAGAGGTCGTGTTGGCCGTTCTCGCCAGCAGGCGTACGCCTACTTGTTGACGCCGCGTTCGAAGTCCGTACGCGATGTTGCAGAACAGCGTTTGGATGCTCTCCGGGAGTTCTCAGACCTGGGTTCTGGTTACAAGATTGCGCTTCGTGACCTTGAGCTCCGTGGCGCTGGAAACCTCTTGGGAAGTGAGCAGCACGGCATGGTCGCCGCCGTCGGCTTCGATCTCTATTGTCAGCTCCTTGAAAATGCCATTCATGAAGCCAAGGGAGAACCAGTCGAAGAACTGACATTCAATATGCCAGGAGTGGACCTCCCTGTCGTGGCGACGATTCCTGAAAAGTACATCAAGGCTGAGCCACAGCGTATTCTGATGTACAAAAAGCTTGCGGCGTGCCGAACCCGCCTGGATGTTGCTCATGTTCAGGAAGAGTTTGAAGATCGCTACGGAGATCCACCGCCTCCGGTATGGAATGCTCTTGCCCTGCTACGTCTTCGGATGCGCTGTGCTGAATGTGGCATTAAGTCAATCGGAACCGAAGGTCGCATCGTAAACATCATGTTGGATAAAGAGCAACCGCTTCCGCCGTGGACTCTCCGCCCTCTCAATGCCGCCTATCGCTCGAAACACGTTACATTTGAGGATGTGCGTGTCCAGGTTCCTGTTGACTCCGCGAGAATTTTGCCTAGTGTTGAAGAGATGATTGAGGTCATCATCAATGCTCGCAATCAACCAGCACCAGTCAGATCTGAACCGAGGCGACCGCCTGTACGCCGCGCCTAAAACATCCTAGATCACATCAAAGAGTGGCTGAAGGTCATTGATTGTTTGATAGGCGTGCGGGCTAAAGCGTATTGCACCCGCTCGAATGGCAATATCAATCGCTTTACTGTTGAGTCTTGCGGCCATACGTAATACGGATAATGGTGGAACAGCACAGACGAGTCCGGTTTCCTGCACTGAACAACGCAGAGTCCATCCCCGAGCCTGGAGCTCACCGGCAATCGTGGATGCCAGCAACACAACTTGGTCACCGATTGCATCTATGCCTTGTGATGTCAGTTCGGTTAGGGCAGCATGTGAACCGACAATCGTTAGGAATGATGGGTTTCCCTCTTCAATGATTGCGGCGGATGTCTTCAAATCGCCGGGACGAAGGGTGTCCAAATCCAAGCTATTTTCCACAGAGTTCCAGCCGATATTGGTCGGCTTTAGGATGCGCATCATGCTTGGTGAGGCAGCGATGTACCCAAGTCCACTTGGACACGTCAGCCACTTATGACTGCCTCCGATGATGAAGTCGACATCTGCTGCCCGAAAGTCGACTGGTATTGACCCAAGGCCTTGAATCGTGTCGCAAATCACCAAAATCCCACGCTGCTTTGCGGCACTTACGATTTGATCGATATCGATCTTGCAGCCGGTGCACCAATGCACCCATGAGACAATGACGACCTTTGTATTTGCCGTAAACGCATCGATGTAGTCAGCTGCCGTAAACGTTGCACCAACCGGATGAATCC
>CAIYBQ010000206.1 GCA_903924445.1 uncultured Armatimonadota bacterium
AGCACGACAACCGCCTACATTGCGGTGGCCGGCGAGGCCATCCATGCCATTTGCCTTTGCTTCGGCAAGAAACTCGGCTTCCAGCTCTTTGGATGCAAGTCTGAACGTGATGTTCATCCAGGAACGGTCGGCAGTTTCGGGAACAGCAGCGGAGAAGATGGGCGCGGCGTTATCGATGGCATTGCAGATAAGCGCAGCCTTTCGTTCATTGCGTGCGGCAACGGAGGCCATGCCACCTTCGGCGGCAATCCATTCGAGGACGAGTCCAACGACATAAATCGGGAAGACGGGTGGGGTGTTGTAGACAGAGTGTTTGTCTGCCTGGACTTTGTAGGAGAACATCGGGGCCAGCGTATTGCACTGCGCGAGGAGACTTTTCCGGATTACGACAAGCGTGACGCCGGCGGGCCCAGCGTTCTTTTGTGCCCCCGCGTACATCAGGTCAAAGTTTGCATGCTCGCGCGCCCGTCCAAAGATATCGGATGACAGGTCACCGACAAGCGGAACGGACATGGATGGCACATTCGACATTTGTGTGCCTTCGATGGTGTTGTTGGTCGTGAGATGGACATAGGCAGCGCGGGATGGAACATCGCCGATGACCGGAAGACGGCTGTGGTTGTCTGCTTTGGACGAGCCGATGACATCGACATCCCCGTGGAAGCGTGCCGTTTCAATCGCCTTTGCTCCCCATTCACCGCCATCCACATAGGCTCCAGAGTGCCCGGGCGTCAGGATGTTCATCGGGACCAGGGAAAACTGCGTGGATGCCCCGCCGCCCATAAAGAGACAGTCATAATCATTTGTTGAGAGGCCAAGGGTTTCGACAACACCGGCACGTACCCTCTCGTGGATTGCATCGTAGCGTTTGTCACGATGGCTCATTTCAAGAAGGGACATCCCGCTGCCTGCGAATTCGCGAACCGCATCGGATGCTTGTGCGAGGACAGGTTCCGGGAGGATGGCTGGTCCGGCGGAGAAGTTCAATATACGTCCCATTGTGCGATGCCCTCAAATGAAAAAAGCGTCGCACCTTGTGGTGCAACGCATCATTGCGTCAGCGTAATGCTGCTGAAAAAGTATACCGCTTTCGCTAACAACGCCTATGGCTGTGCATCCGGTTTGGCGGGTCCAACAAAGCGTCTTACGAAGGCAACCAGCTCGGATGGCTTGAATGGTTTTTCGATGTAGATGTCTGTACCGCTGGAAAATCCCTTGGAGATATCTTCATCGGCGGTGCGCGCGGTGACCATGATAACCGGGAGGTCACAAAGCTTTTCATCGCGGCGGAGCTGATCGACGAGATCGTAGCCATCAAGGCCAGGCATCATGACATCCGTGACCAGCAAGTCTGGCCGGTCTAACATCAGCTGGCGAAGCGCATCATCACCGGCTGTCGCGGTCGTGACCGCGTAGCCTTCATGTTCCAATGCAAATGCGATTTGGCGAAGGACATGTGGGTCATCTTCGACCACCATGATTTTCGGGACAGATTGCACAGCGTTGGTATCCATAGTTAGTAGCATCCCTTTCGCAAAGGACCTTGCATTTTACAGGGTGGATATCGTATTTGGATGCCCTCGAGGTTTGAAGTTAATAATTACACCGTAGGATTACGCAACATATGCAGTATCGCCTGTATAAAACAGTATCTAAATCAAGGGCTGAAGGATCATCAATAGGCGAAATGCGCGACTAAATACCCCCTTCTGAAACGTCCGTGCCTACGGTTTAATCTCTCTTGCATTCAATGTAGTGGCTTGCTGCGAAGCGCTCATCTAGAAAACAAAAACAAAGAGCCCACCAGTTTTCCAGTGGGCTTGCATCGTAACGAAACGCCGAATATCAAACGTCGAGATTACGGGTTGATCTCATACTCTTTCAAGATATGCGCCGTCTTTGCCTCACTGATACGGTGATGAATCTTCCTTGACTCATGCTGATCGCGCAGCGCCTTTGACAGAGTGAATGCAGATTGCACCGTTCCGAAGAAGCCCATGGTCAGGAATCCCTTGACCCACAGCTCCGCTGGCAGCCACCATATCCCGATAATCATCGCGATACAGCTAACGGCAAACGATGCATGAACGAAGAACATCCAAGCTGGACTGTCCTGATTGATTGTTGGTTCCATGGTGTAAGCATAGCGCCGGTCCAGCCACCCTTGGCTGAGGCAAAAGGCACAAAGAAAAGTCCCGGCAGAACCATCTGAACCGGGACTCATCAAGGGACTTTAGACCCCCTTGGGCTTAGTCTAGCTGCTCAAGACGCTCCGCGACTTTACCCCTACGCTCAAGCAATTCCGCCTGCTGTCCACGTGCCTTGGCAACAACTGCATCCGGCGCCTTCTCCGCAAACGTTGGGTCACTCAAGCGCCCGGCAAGTCCCGCGAGGTCCTTGTCGATCTTCGCAAGCTCTCCCGACAAACGCTTACGCTCGGCCTCGATGACCTCTGGTGTCGCGCTTGGCCGTGGCAAACGAACCTCACCAACCGATGTCACCGCAAGGAAGCCATCTTCTGGACCGACCTCGAAATGCACCGCATCACACTTCGTGAGGTAGCGGACAAGGGACTCGCTTGCTGCAACCGATGCCTTGATTTCATCCGTGGCTGCATTCAGGAAGATGTCTCCACCCTTCTTCAGCTGGTTCTCCGCCTGAATATTTCGCGTTGCACGAATCACCTCGCGCACGGTATCCCAGCGTCCAACCGCTGCTTCATCACGTGGCGTCGTACCTGCCGCAGGATATGCAGCATGCATCAAGTGCTCAACACCCGAACGCTCACGTGCAAATGGCAGCTGCTGCCAAATCGCCTCGGTCAGGAATGGCAACACCGGATGCATCAGCTTCAGAGAACGATCCAGCACATGCCAGAGCACCGCCTTGGCAGTGGCTTCAGAGCCATCCGTTGCAGAAAGCCGCGGCTTCGCCGCTTCGATATACCAGTCACAGAAGTCATCCCAGAAGAACTCCTGAATCGCACGGCTCGCATCATCCATACGGTAGCCATCAAAGCCCGCCGCAACCGCCTCAGCCGTCTGATCCAAACGCGCCAGAATCCAGCGGTCAACGAGGTCATCCGATGCAGGAAGCGCAACCGGAGGCTCATAGCCATCGAGGTTCATCAGAACAAACCGGCTCGCATTCCAAATCTTGTTACAGAAATTACGTGCTTGCTCAACCTGATCCTGCTTGTTGTCACGAATCGGCTTGACGCGAATATCCTGACGCAGCCCAGCCTCGCGCATCAACGCAAAACGGAGCGCATCAGCGCCGTAGAGATCAATGAGGTCGACCGGATCAACGCCATTTCCCTTGGACTTGCTCATGCGACTGCCATGCTCATCCAAAATCGTCGCATGGATATAAACCGTGTCAAATGGCTTCTCACCGAGGAAGTACTCGCCGGTCATCACCATCCGGGCAACCCAGAGATACATAATCTCCTGCGCGGTAGACAAAAGGCTTGTCGGGTACCACTGCTTCAGCGAATCTGTATTCTCTGGCCAGCCAAGCGTCGCAAATGGCCACAATGCTGAGCTAAACCATGTGTCCAAAACATCATCCGACTGCAAAACATCGCTGCTGCCAAGCTTCTCTGCAGCAACATCCGCGGTGCGCGCAAACACCCAGTTCGCCGCAACCGTTGGGTCGGAATCAGCCTTACGCCAAACCGGCAGGCGGTGCCCCCACCAGAGGCCGCGGCTAATCGGCCAGTCACGGATATTCTCTAGCCAGCGCACATACGTCTCGCTGTAGCGCTCAGGGACGAAGTTAATCCGCCCAGATGTCGCAGCATCGATGGCCTTATCCACCATCGGGGTGCCTGACATCTTACAGAACCACTGATGACTTGGGCGTGGCTCAATCACGGCACCAGAGCGGTCACAGTGAGGCACTTTGTGGCGATACGCTTCGACCTTGACCAGGAAGCCTGCGGCATCGAGGTCCGCGACAACACGCTTGCGCGCTTCAAAGCGGTCAAGTCCTGCGTAAACACCCGCGGCATTCGTCATCCGGGCATCCGGGCCAATCACTTCAATACGCGGCAGATTGTTTCGCAGACCACACTCGAAGTCATTTGCATCGTGGAATGGCGTGACCTTGACCGCGCCCGTTCCAAACTCGAGCTTTACAAAGTCATCCGCAACAATTGGAATCTGCCGCCCAAGTAGAGGGACATCGATGAGCTTTCCAACCACAGCTGTGTAGCGGGGATCTTCCGGATGCACCGCAACCGCAGTGTCACCAAGCATCGTCTCCGGGCGCGTCGTCGCCACGATGACTTCGCCGGTTCCATCAGCGAGTGGGTAACGCAAATGCCAAAGGTGGCCATCGAGCTCTTTGTCCTCAACCTCGATGTCCGAAATGGCCGTCATCAGCTTTGGCGACCAGTTCACCATCCGCTCACCGAGGTAGATATAACCCTCGCCGTGCCACTTGCCGAAGACATCCATGATGGCATCCACGTAAGGCTGGTCCATCGTGAAGCGCAGCCGACGCCAGTCGTACGAACAGCCAAGACGTTGCATCTGGCCAACGATGCGGTCGCCGTATTCCTGCTTCCATTCCCAGACGCGCTCGACAAACTTCTCACGCCCGAGGTCCTGGCGGGTCAGCCCTTCGGTCGCGATACGCTTCTCGACAACCGACTGCGTGGCGATACCCGCGTGGTCGGTACCCGGAAGGATGAGGACGTTGTAGCCAAGCATCCGCTTCCAGCGCCCGAGCGTGTCCATAATCGTGTTATTGAGCGCATGCCCGATGTGGAGTGCACCCGTGACGTTTGGTGGAGGAATCGTGATGCAGTACGGTGGCCTGCCAGAACCCAAATCCGGCTCAGCGTTGAAACACCCTGTCTCCAGCCATCGCTTGTAAATGTCGGCTTCCGTCGCATGCGGCTCGTACCGCGTTGAAAGTTCCACTGCCATCGCTCACACCCCTTATTTATCCAGACAAACAAAAACCCTACGTCCAATGAGGGGAAACCTCTCGGCCTCCACCTCAGGGACGCAGGGTAAATTCTGCGCGGTACCACCCTGATTCAGATGGATGTTTTCCACCTGCACTTCATTCGCGGTCAGCTCCCCGGCGACATTCCACGGTTTCCACTCACCAGGCTCACAGCCAAGGCCCGGCTCTCTGACAGTGGCGCTCCCGTGTACTCTTCCGGTTCTACGCTGCGTAATCGCTTCAGCCTGTATGCTATCGCATCACGTAAACGAACCGGAATTCTTCCCCTTGAAAATCGCACTGATCGGCGGCACCATCTTCCTTGGCCGTGCCCTGACATCCGCTGCACGCACTGCCGGCCACACCGTCATCCACCTCAATCGCGGCAAATCCAACCCAGATGCGGATTCGGACATCCTGACGATTACCGGTGACCGTAGCGACCCGGATGCCTTGAAATCCCTTATCGACCACGCGCCGGATGTCATGATCGACACCTGTGGGTATTCGCCGGGCATCGTTAAACTGTCATCGGATGCCGCTGCAGCCGCGGGGATTCCGTACTGCTTTATCTCAACGGTGAGTGTCTATGTTGGCTGGCCAACGCATTCGACGGCTGAATCAAGCCCTGTCCACCCCTGCCCGGATGACAACGCTGCGGTCACGGGTGAGACCTACGGCGGACTGAAAGCGCGGTGTGAGGACATGGTGCGGATGTCGCATCCCGACAAGCACATCATCGTGCGGCCAGGGCTTATCGTCGGTCCACATGATGTCAGTGATCGCTTTGCCTACTGGGTGAGGCGCATCGATGAAGGCGGCGCTGTCATCGCTCCCGAAGGCCCAGATTACCCGACGCAATTCATTGATGTACGTGACCTTGCGGACTTTGTGCTTCGGCTCATTGAGAGCGGGATGCGCGGGACGTTCAACGCGGATGGACCGGTCGTGCCACTTGGAACACTGCTTGAAACGATTCAGGCGAGTAGCCCTGTCGATAGCCGGGTCGTGTATGTTCTAGGGGATGTGCTTTCAGAGAACGGTGTCCAGCCGTGGAGTGAGCTGCCGCTTTGGATTCCGGGTCTTACGGGAACGGATGGCAGTACGGACACCCTCAAGGCAACACAGCACGGGCTCCTCGCGCGCCCGCTCAGCGAAACCGTAACTGCCACTCGCGAGTGGCTAGTATCCGATACCCGTTCGGTAAAGTGGGTCCGCACATTGACAAAAGAAAAGGAGCAGAGCCTTCTGTCAATTCTCTGACATGGCTCTGCTCCGGCACGTGTGTTCACCCACCCGCGGGCCTAAGGTAGGACCTTCCCACCCATCAAGGATTGAAGTAGACCCGGTGGCAATCCGCCCCCGCCGCCGCCACTCGAAATCGTCACTTTCGCATCGAGTGTGCGCGTGATCCGCTGAACTGTATCCGCGATGTGGTACTTCGTCATCCGGTCCATTTTGGATGTGTTGACCTTACCAAGCTTTGCACGGAGGGCCTGTAGCTGAATGCTTGCGACCATCCGCATTTCATCCGGTCCACCACCATTTAGCACAAAGTTACTCAGTGTCTCAACGTGGAGACGCTGCAGCTGTCGCCTCGCCGCCGTCGATGACCGACCATACAGAACTTCGCTCCATAATGGCATCCCAACAAGCTCAGAATATGTGGCCAGATCCAACACCGACTGCTTGCGTGCTTCATCTTTATAGGCATTGTTGACAACCCGCGACAGAATCTGTGGGGAATACAATCTACGGAGACCCATTTTCTGGACGTTGCTCAATGAGTCAGCAATCGGATACTCCCCTGGCGTTGCCGGGAAGGTATCCAAGCGCGTCTGGAGCTTATCTAGAGCCGAGGCTGGAATCGGGAGCGCAAAGGTGCCAAAGAGGTAGTCGTGGAGGGTAGCGATGGCCTTCTTCTGCACGCTTGCCGGGACCGGTCGCAGCGGTGCCGGCGCATTGACATCGCCCTTGAAGGAGCGATTAACCGTCTGCGCGCCGACAAACCTCGACACCTGCGCCGTCGATTGCCCAATTTGGTTCACAATCATCCCAAACGAACGCGTGAACTCAACATAGCTGCGTCCGTACCCTGGAAGCCTACCTGGCAACGCAGCAAGCAGCTTTTCGGACATCTCCAAAGACTTCGTCCAGTACGCAAGCGGATCTGAACTCAAATCAAAGCGCGTTACTGTTGGATCAAAACTATCCGCTGCCTCATCCCCTTGGTAGCGATAGCCCAGCTGCCCGGACTTACGTGCAACCTGGTTCAGGATGGCAACTTCATCGGCAGGATCCTTGATTCCCTTTGTGTCCATGTACCCGTACTGAATCGCCCAATAGTCATACGGTCCAATCACCGGTGAGAAGAACGGTACATCCTTGTCCTCGATCGCCATGATATTGAACGGCGTGTAGTCCATCACACTCGCGGATGTCCCCTTGGTATTGACAAACGTCGAGTTCCCAAGCTGGCCGAGCGTGTACTGACTGGATGCTGCAAAGTTATGCCGCAGTCCAAGCAAGTGGCCGGTTTCGTGTGCGATTGCCTCACGGAGGAACTGGCGGACATACTCCCGGTTCGATAGCGGTCCGCGGTTAGCGCCACCTTCCATCGCCTGCAGCCCCAGCCACGCATTCATACGGCCGTGCTCAGCAAGGCGGCACTGGAGGGACTCTTTACTGCTACCAAGCATGTCTGCAAATGGGACGCTCTCCGCCACACGGGAAAATGCGGCTGCAGGATCGACAGACAGCATTTTCTCAAGCTGGGTGATACGGACAAATGAGCTGGTGATGTTGATGGACCCGCTCAGCACCTGACCA
>CAIYBQ010000207.1 GCA_903924445.1 uncultured Armatimonadota bacterium
CCAGCTGCTTGCGACTATCAAGGAAACTGCCCTTCTGCAGGCATTGGGTATCCCGCTCAAGGTCGTGCAGCAAATCCGATCTCGCGAGCATGCCTTTGGCGGACTTATCGGCTTACTGATAGGAATTTTGTCAGCGTTCTGGGCATCCGTCGACACGCTCATGGCACAACCACTTCAGGTGGTTATGCTTTCGGCGATTGTGATGGTTTCCGTAGGCGGAATCATTCTAATCGTCGTACAGGCGACGGTACGGCAGCTGATCAAGCATCAGTCACTGACATCAGCACTGGCAGCGGAGTGATTCGTTGTGGACACGCGCAACGGTTGGCTAACAATAGTCTGTAGCTGATGAAGCATCGATGTCCCGTTTCACGCGCTAAGTTTCTACTGAAAGCGTTTTGTCTCTAATCGATGTCGTTTAAAAACATCTTTGGAACTATTTCAGCAAACCCTGTGTTGTTCGCCTTAGTAATACCGGGAGTATGACCAGATGACCCTACGGAAGATTTCAGCGCCGGGACCAGGCGTGAATGCGCCAGCAGACTGGAGCCAGTGGAGAGGTCCTCTGCGTGATGGCCATTGTGTGGGTTTTAAGGCACCCGCTGCGTGGCCAAAGACACTGACAAAAAAGTGGACCATGAATGTCGGCGAATCACATTCATCGCCAATCGTCGCTGGTGGCAAGGTGTTCACTATCACCCGGCATGGTGAAGAAGAGTGGGTTCAGGCGATGGCGCTGGCCACAGGCAAAGTGCTGTGGACGGACAAGGTCGCCGCTCCCTATGATTCTGTCATCTTCCCTGCGCGACGCCTCGGAAAGTGCCCACGTAGCACACCGATGTATGTCCAGGGAAAGCTGTACACCACGGGTGTCAACGGAACCATGACTTGCTTTGATGCCACAACTGGGAAAATCGTATGGCGTGTCGATCCAAGTAAGCGCTTCCGCGTCCCAATGCCTGTGTGTGGTGCATCGTTGTCGCCACTGCTCGATGGCAAAAAGCTCTATGTCCATATTGGGCATGAAGCGACAGGCGCATTCCTCGCGATCGACCGTGAAACCGGCAAGGATGTCTGGGCGTGTCAGACGGAAGGTCCGGCGTATACGAGTCCAGTGATGGTGCGTGTTGGGGGACAACCGCAAATCGTCACGGCGACACACAATATGTGGTGTGGCTTCTCACCCGTTGATGGCAAACAGCTTTGGACCATCCAAAACCGCCAGAACATGTTCAACCATAACTCAATCACACCCCTTGTTGTGGATGACATGATTGTATGCGGAGCGAACCAGCGCCCGACGTTTGCGATTCGAATCAAGTCCGCTGGCGGGAAAATGGTTACGGAGAAGGTCTGGGAGACCCGTGATGTCACGATGTCAACATCCAGCCCAATCCTCGTTGGTGACCGCATTATTGCTGTCAATGAGAAGCGTCGCGGTCAGCTTACCGTCATGGAAAAGTCAACTGGTAAGGTCATTTGGATGTGCGATGGCAATAAGGGCGAAAGCGTAACTGTCTACGCAATGGGGCAGTACATTGCCGCGTTCAGCGCGGATGGCATGATGCACGTGTACAAGCCTAGCGCCGCTGGCCTCGATGTTGTGGCAGTCCATCAGGTCGCTGACAGCCAAGTCTGGGCAAGCCCAGCTGTGTTCGGCAATCAGGTTTTGGTCAAGGGTGCGGAACAGCTCAATCTCTGGGAGATTCCAGCCTAACCAGCCAACGTTCGTGAGCTATGGCTGTCTCTAGACAGGTTCGAATGCGTAGAGATAGCCATCATCTGAGCCGACGTAAATACGGCCATCATGGATGAGCGGACTGCACATCACGGCGCGGCCGATGGTGTACTTCCAAATCAGTTTTCCGGTGGCGAAGTCCAAAATCAGCAACGTTCCGTCTTCTGACCCGACGACCACTTTGTTGTCGCAGAGCGTCGCACTTCCATCCACTTTGCCACGGGTTTTGTAGACCCACTTACGTTTCCCGGTTGCTTGCTCCAAGCAATGGACCTGACGATCCCGGCCTCCAATAACGACGAAGCCTTGGTCAATCGCAGGACTGGCGAAGTACGGGAAGCCCTTGTCTCTGAATGTCCAGATGATTTTCCCAGCCTTGATGTCAACGCAAATCACGGCATTACCGTAGTGACCAAGGTAGGCACGGTCGCCATCAACGGTAGCTGTTCCCGCGATGTAATCCCCGATTTCGATTTGTGAGTGTTTTTTTCCGTTCGCGATATCGATGACGTGCAAGATGCCATCACAGCCACCAAAAATCGCAACATTCCCGGAAACAACAGGCATCCCGTTGACGTAGTTGTCGGTCTCATAGGTCCAGACACCACGACCGCTACGAACATCCACGCAGTGCACACGGTTGTCATAGCTGCCAACCATCGCCCATTGACGACGGCCATCCGGGCTTGATATCACATTCGCGGTGCCGAGAATCTTGTCTTCCGTCCGATAGGCCCAGCGTGGCGCACCTGTTGGGATGTGGATTCCGTACAGGCGGCCATCGGATGACCCGATGACGGCAAGGTCTCCAATGATGCGGGGAGATGCTTCGACAGGGCCTTTTGTGGCACAGCCCCAGAGACGCTTTCCTGTAGAGACATCTAGGCAGTAGACATTCTTGTCTTCACTGCCCACGAGGATGCGATTTCCAGCTACCGTGGGCTGCCCCGTAACTGCATTGCCAGTTTTAAACTTCCAGCGCAGCTTGAAACGCGTTGCGAGAGGACCATCCACGACGCGGCGTGAGAGGGCGGAGGATGCATTGACTGTCTGCATGGCTACTTTCTGGACGGACTCGCGACACAAAGCATCCGCTTACTCGTACGGATAAACAGCTGGTTCCCAGCAATGGCGACACTCGAACGGACTTCTGAACCTTCATCATCCACTCGGTTTTCCGCAAGGAGTTTACCGGTCTGGATGTCATAGACAAGCACGATGCCGCCGACATTCGTTGTGTAAAGCTTGCCATCCGCGATGGTAGGCGAACCCCAGCACATATTGAAGCCCGGCGTGTCCGTAGACCAGACAATCTTGCCCGACTTTGCCTCGACACACGAAACCGACTTCCGGACATCGGAGACGATGAAGAATTTACCATCATGGAATGCAGGCGTGGCGACATCCGATGTCAGATTTGAGCGGTCATCCGACTTCCAAAGCAGGCCACTCGCACTGATATCACCTTGCTTATCCGTTGGGCAGGCGTAGACAGGGGCCTTCTTCGGCGCACAGACGAGGACGACGCCATCACCAGCGACCGGGCTTGGAACAAGTCTCCACCAGAGCTCTCGGTGCCCCGGATTCCACGTTCCCCAGCGCCAGAGTTCCTTGCCATTCTTGGGGTCGTGGCCACTGAGGTAGTCACCGCCTGCCACCAGAAGCTGGTCCTTACCGCCGTTCGAGTAAGGCATCGGAGTGCCGTAGGACTCCCGGCTTTCATTGGATGCCTCACTCGGCCGGGATGCCTTCCAGAGGTCCTGGCCAGTCTTTGGATCCATTGCAAGCAGATAGGACTCTCCGCCATCCTTGCCGCGCCGACCCACAATTTTGTCCCGTTGGAGAATCTGAAGGTACAGAACACCTTTGTACAACAGCGGACTCGAGCTAAAGGTCCACATGAAGTTGAAGTCGTGCGTTTCCTTCTGAATATTGCGTGTCCAGACCTTGCGACCATCCACGGTATAGCAGCCGAGGTCGCCATTGCCGAAGAAGAACCAGACATGCTTGCCATCGGTGGTTGGGGATGGCGCCGCGTAAATGCTTCGCTCATCCAGCTGGGTGACGGAGCCTTCATTTCCAGAACGATGTCCAGTTCCCAGATTATCGGCCCACAGGACTTTTCCTGTCTTTCGGTCGAGCGCGACAACCTGTAGGGCGCCCTGTTTGACATTCGCTACCGTCGTGAAGACGTACTTGCCATGGACAATTGGGGTGGCATGCGATGGTCCCATGAGATCCGTTGACCATTCCAGCGCTGTGAATTTGGTCGGGAGGTTTGTCGCAACGGTGGCACCATTGTGCAGCGGACCCCGCCAGTTCGACCAATCATTTCCCTTGTTGGTCTGCAGCGCGGATGCTGGGTTCATAAGGCGGCTTGGTTTATGGAAAAACATCATCATCGATATCCTAAATCCTATTCACTGGGGCATCATAGCACGGAGTAGAGACTGCTTGTCTGATTCGCATCCAGTGCAAAACACCAGAGGGACAGAGCCGACTACAGCACGTTTTTATAGAGCTCAATGCAGCGTTCAATGGTCATCGGAACGGGATTGTGGCCGCAGGTCCACTGCTCCATGGCGAGTGCTGCCAGTTCTTGGATGGGAGCATCAGTGATACCGAGCTCTGCGAGCGAGCCGGCAAGTCCTAGGTTCTGTACCAATGACTTAACGGCGGTCGCGAGCGTTCCTGGTTCCATCTCGCATCGGTGCTCGATTAACGAAAAGATCTGTGCCGAGCGTGGATCACTTTCGTTGAGTTTGATAACCCCTGGAAGCATCAGGGACACCGCCTGACCATGCACAACTCCATAGCGGGCTGTGAGTGGGTTACCGCAGCCGTGTGCCGAGCCGAGCATACTCGCTTCAATTGCCATCCCGGCAAGCGTCGCGCCCGCATGCAGCTGCTCGCAGGCTGGAGATGTGAGGCTTGCATCCTCGGATGCAAGTTCCACCAACGCTGGCCAAATGAGTGCAAAAGCATCCATTGCCGCCGCAGTGCTTAAAGCGGTTGCCGTCCGTGTGACCGCCGATTCCAGTGCATGGCTAAGGGCATCGATGCCAGCGAGGACCATCACCCGCCGTGGGCACGATGCCAGCAGTGACACATCCAAGATTGCCTCTGTTGGGGCCAGCCGTTCGTGTCCGATAGCCATTTTTCGATGCGTTTTGTCATCGCTGATGAGCGCGTGACTTTGCACTTCTGATCCGGTTCCAGCGGTCGCAGGGTACACATAGAGTCGCGAAGCATCCACCGAGTCGTGCCTGTGAACGGGCCACCAGTCCTTTGGGACACCTCCACCAAAGGCCAGAAGGAGTGCCATTTTCGCTGTGTCGATTGTGCTACCACCACCGATGGCCACGACGCAATCCGCATTGAGTGGCGCCAGGAATGCCGCAGCCGCAAGGACATCCGCCTCACATGGATTCTCATGGATGTCGGTAAACACGCCGCTCACTACACCCGTCGAAATCGATTCAAGCGCCTGCATGACATATGCCGTTGTTATCAGGTTTGGATCGACAAACAACGTGATACTGCTGTGACCGGATGTAACGGAGCGCAAGGATGCCTCAAGGTCTCCGTGCGCTTCTGTTACCGCTGTGACAATCTCAAGGGCAGCTCTGTGGCGAGCGAGGATGCCAGTTAGTTCGCTGGCTGGTGTTGCCACTGGATACTCCTCCGGCGATACAGGAACTCGAACAGGTTTCCTTCATGCGGTTGATTCCACTCGACATGGCTCGTCGGCAAAACACCGACATTCAGGCGATCAATATGTGGGCAAGCCATGACTTCCTGAAGAAATGCATCATCGTTGGTGATGGCCGTAACGATAAGACTCTGCCCCATCTTTTCAAGCATTTCGCTCTGTGGCGTCTCGATGACCTGAGCGAATGGGAACATGTACTCTTTTCCAGCCATCGGGTGCTCCCATGATGAACAGAAGAGAATCGTTGGATGGAGGTAGGTACAGCCATCCTGCTCAACCTTACGCGGGCCATCATGCTTATCCGCCGAACAATCGACCGCTCCCGCAGTCTGGACACCGGTATCGATGGCAGCATCCATCATTTCAGCCATGCGGGGATTTGCAAAGCCACTGAGGATTGCATCGGGATCCTTGGGTCCACGTGGGAAGACCTCGGCGACCTTTGTCGCGATGGCCTCGGCGATCTCACGGCCATACTTTGGAACGACCACTGTGGATGCATTGATGCACGATCGG
>CAIYBQ010000208.1 GCA_903924445.1 uncultured Armatimonadota bacterium
AAAGGGTCAACTTCGCATCATAACAACGCATAACATAAACCGCAGGCTACAAGGAATGTTTTGGTGGGCCGTTACAGCCATTTGTCATTGATTAGCACGAACTGCCGCAAGCAATGTGGCAATTATCAATGGCAATGGGAAACACAGACCACAGGCAACATGCTCGCTACGCAATAATCCCGTGATGGACAGCACCGTGGACATCCGTGAGGCGGTAGATACCAGCGCAGGTCACACACAAGCATTCCGACGGCGGGCAAAAGCCCTCAATCGGAACACAATTGAGGGCTAGACCATAACTTTGAGAATCGCATACCGACAGTTGCTACGCAATAATCCCCTGATGAACAACACCATGCACATCCGTGAGGCGGTAATTGCGCCCGCCGTAGAAATACGTCAGCTTCGTGTGGTCCATGCCCATTAAATGCAACATCGTCGCATGGAGATCATGCAGGTGCATCTTGTCCTTCACCGCATAAAACCCATAGTCATCCGTCTCGCCGTACCGGAAGCCCGCCTTCACGCCGCCGCCCGCAAGGATGGTCGTAAAGCCATGCGGATTGTGGTCGCGGCCATCATCCCCCTGCGCAACCGGAGTACGCCCAAACTCACCGCTGATCACAACCAGCGTGTCCTTCAACATCCCGCGGCTCTTCAGATCACGAATAAGCCCGGCAATCGGCTTATCCACCTCTGCCGCATTGCTTGTATGGTCCTTACGCAAATCGCCGTGCTGATCCCATTTATAGGAATGCGTCACCTGTACGAAGCGCACGCCCTTTTCCGAAAACCTCCGGGCCAGCAGACATTGATGCCCAAAATTTCGCGTCTTAGGGTCATCCAAGCCATACAACTTTTTAGTTGCCTCAGTCTCACCCGTTATTTCCTGAAGCTCAGGAGCCGCCAGCTGCATCCGATACGCAAGCTCAAACGAACTCAACCTGCCCTCAAGCCCCGCATCAGGCCCCGTATGGCTAAGCTGACGCTTGCCTAAATTACCAACCATCTGAAGCTCGAGCTCCTGAGCCGACAAAGGCGTTTCCGCATTCTGGATAAATGGAATCTTTGCCTGATCACTCGAGATACTGGCATTCCCAATCGGAGTCCCCTGCGTCCACGCCGGCAAAAAGGCCGAGCTCCAGTTGTTCACACCGCCATGCGTCAATGTCGGGCAAACTGTCAAAAACCCAGGGAGGTTTTGATTTTCGGTCCCGAGGCCATACGTTACCCAAGAGCCCATTGATGGACGTACAAACGTATCGCTCCCCGTGTGCAGCTCAAGCAATGCACCACCATGACGGCTATTCGAACCGTGCATCGAGTGAACAAAACACAGGTCATCCACACACTTGCCAACCTCAGGAAAGAGGTCACTCACCTCAATCCCACTCTTACCATAGCGCTTGAACTCCCAAGGGCTCTTCAGCAGATTCCCGGTTGCGCTTGAAACAATCCGCGGCATCGTTCCCGGAAATGGCTTGCCATGGTCACGGGCAAGCAAAGGCTTAGGATCAAATGTATCCACCTGACTTGGTCCGCCGTGCAAAAACACAAAAATAACGCGCTTGGCCTTCGCGGGGAACATCGTTTTCTTAGGCGCAAGTGGATTACGAGAATCAGCAACAGCTCCATCCTGCAACAGCCCCGCGAGGGCAAGGTTGCCAAAGCCGATTGCGCTTGTCGTCAAAAGCTGACGCCGCCCCAAAAGTGTGGATGTCAACATTTCGTCCCCTCCAAATGCAGTGCCATAAGCGTGGATTGTGCCATCATGACCGCTTCCCTAATCAACGTAGATAAACTCATTCGCCGCAATCAGTGCCTTACAAAGACTCTGCCAGGCGCTCAGCTTTGGATTCGCATCTTTTGCGTAAATCACTTCAAACTGCTCAAGATAGGCCTCTGCCAGAACAACCTCAGCATCCGTGGCTGGGCGACCGTAGAAAGCATCATACAAACGCCGCACTTTGATGTGAGCCGGTGCATTTGTATCTGCCAACATTTTCCCTGCAAGCGTTCGTGTGCTATTCAGCATGATGTTACTGTTGAGCATAAAGAGCGCCTGCGGAGCAACTGTCGTCGTTGGGCGATCACCATTCATCACCGTCGGGTCACCAAAGTCAAAGGCTGTATAGACATCATAGACGGCTGATCGCACCACCGGCAGGTAGAGCGCGCGGCGATTACTGTCATACTTCACTGGGTCGGAGTTCGCCGTGCTTGTGACGTACTGCCGAGTGCCAAAATTCAGGAGTGAACCACCAACTTTGCGGTCGAGAAGCCCCGTCACCGCGAGAATGCTGTCACGAATCGCCTCGGCTTCCAGACGCTTCCTTGGAAATCGCCACAGAAGCTTGTTGTCCGGATCCTTTGCAGCCGCAGCTTTGTCAAACTGCCCACTCATCTGGTAAGTGCTCGTCAGCATCATCCGCTTGTGCAGCGCCTTCAGACTCCACTTATCCTCACGCACAAATGTAAGCGCTAGGTAATCCAA
>CAIYBQ010000209.1 GCA_903924445.1 uncultured Armatimonadota bacterium
CGTCCGCGTATCCCAATTGGTGTGATTCGCCATACCAAGCCGGCGGATCCAAGCTCTTTTGTTGGCGCTCATTCCCAGTTCAAAACTGCAGTGAATCCCGACACCGCACCGGAAGCCGTTGAGCTTATTCGCAAGACGCTGAAGTCACAACAAGATGGCTCCGTAGTCCTGATTCAGGTCGGTTTTTTCAGCAACTTTGCGCGGATGGCAGCAAACCCCGAAGACCGTGCGCTGATTGCGCGCAAGGTGAAGTTTCTTTCGGTGATGGCGGGTGCGTTTACCAGCATCGATGGCAATGCACATTTCACTGAGTACAACGTCACGCAGGATGTTCCGAGTGCGCAGACGCTGACCGAGCAGTGGCCAACTCCGATCGTGTGGGGCGGCTTTGAGATCGGCTGGGCGCTGCGGTATCCGCTGACATCCATTGCGCAGGACTTCGGCTATGTCGAAAAGCATCCGATTCCGATTGCCTACAAGCTCTACTGCCAGCCAAAAGAAGAGCGTCCATGCTGGGATTTGGCGAGCTGTTTGTATGCCGTCCTCCCCGATCGCCCAGAGTACTTCACGCTTTCCGAACCGGGTCAGGTGAGCGTCGAAAAGGATGGCTTCACCAAATTCACACCAAAGCCCAATGGCCGCGACCGCTACCTGAAGATGGACATCAAGCAGACTGCGCGGACGCTTGAGGCGCTGGTGGGGTTGACGAGCCAGCCGCCGGGATAAACGGGAATTTACCCCTGTGGGGTATGGGCACTCACTCTACCCCACCTGAACGGCATTGCCCGCGTGATGCGCATCTGGCCAGATGCGCTCCCACTTTTCGGGGTTATCGATACGAGCGCGATAAAGGGGGCTTTCCATGATGACGATACTCCCGTGCTTCGTAAATCTCCGGAGTGGCCAGCCGAGCATCCAGCCTGTATCAGCGAGCTTGCGGTAATCACCTGGCGTTGTGAACCAGTAGGAAATCTCTGCCTTCTCGATATCCAGCTTGCCGACAATCTGGCCAGTCGACCGGTGCACATACGTGTGGACCTCGTAGCGGCCATCCGGGAGACGCTCACCAAGCTCTAAGGCCTGGATGACATTGCCCTTCCAGCGGTTAGTCCAGCGCGCATCGCCGGTCAGCCGCGTCCTGCGACCCGCGGCATCCACGATATACGAGTAGGCATCATCCCCTTCAAAGTCATTTTCAAGCTGATAATTTGCTTTTGATGCGCTTTGCATTGAGTCAGCGACCTTCTCCGCTCGGCGTTTGCGAACATCGTATGTAAAGGGAACATCATCGTAGCGGGGTCCCGGCCACGCCTGATAACTCCGCGTGTACCGAAAGGTATGCTCATTTTGCCAGGCAACGCCATTTGCATTCCCAGTAGCAAACAGTACATTGCCCGTCTTAATGTGAATGATTTGCAGCTCCGCGGCGCTCACCATGATGGCGGCAAACTCACCTTTTGGGGATGGAATTACAGGCCCGGATCCACACGCCAGAAACCGTGGCTTCCCGCCAGGTCTGTCCAACACTTCGATGACACTCTCGCTCTGACCGCGTCGGGACCCAGCGTAAAAGAGGCGCTTTCCACGTGGGTCCCACGTAAACGGAGTGGCATCCACCAATGGATCCGTCCAGCGCTCTTGAATCTTGCCGGATGCGACATCGAAGCGAATCACACGCCAGTGCGAAAGCCGGCGGTCGCCTGGTGGGTAGTAAAACCGAACAGATGCAAATGCGGTTGTAGGTGCCATAAGAAAGCCGAGTCCTTGAAAAACAAAAGGGCTCCACGGATTCCGTGAAGCCCTTGGTGGATAGCCCGCTAACCTAGAGCTCAGTTGGGAGCTCATACCCCTGGCGGTATGGGCGATCCAGCATCGCGGATGCTTCACTGTCTCCCAGAATCCGCTCATTCTTCGGATCCCAGCGCAGCTCATCGCGCTTGAGACGCATCGCGATATTGCCAAGATGACAGATCGTGATCGAACGATGCGCAACCTCACATGGCGCAACACACTCCTTGCGGGTCAACACGCCATCGATAAAGTTGCGGAAGTGGTCATCACTCTTGTACAAGTGCAGCTCTTTATCCCCGATAACGCTGTTTTTGATCTCTGCCGAGCTCGCATCGTGAACGCCACGGTTTGCCCAAACCCAGCCTTGCGTGCCCTCATACGTGACGCCGCCCTTGACCTTGCTGGACACAATCATTCGGACGCCATTCTCATAAATAGCCTCGAACTCGTAGTCACTCGCCGTGTCGTAAATCGGGTGCGTCGGGAAATTTCCCTTTGCGTTGACAATCTTGACCGGTCCCGTGTACTCCGTGCCCATTCCCCACTGCGCACAGTCAGGGTGATGTCCACCCCAGTCGGTGAGCTGTCCACCAGAATAATCCAGAATCCAGCGGAAGTTCACGTGGGTGCGCCCCGCACAGTAAGGCTTCCAAGGTGCCGGCCCCAGCCAGCGATCGTACTCAAAGCCATCCGGCCACACCCCCGCCGTCACTTTATCGGCTGTCCGACCATAGTCAGGCCGCCCCGATGGAAGCCCCACCTTAACCGTCTGTAGCTTGCCGATACGGCCGTTCCGCACCAGCTCAGCCGCACGGCGGAAGTTGCTATCCGACTTCTGCTGGGAACCCGTCTGGAAGATCACCTTATGCTTTTTGACAGCATCCGACATAAGCCGGCCCTGCTTCACCGTCAGCGCAAGTGGCTTTTGGCAGTAAATGTCTTTCTTCGCAGCCGCAGCATGCAGCACACAAAGCGCATGCCAGTGGTCCGGAGTTGCGATTTCAACCGCATCGATATCGGAGCGCTGCAGCACATCATGGTAGTCAACATACGACTTACAGCTTGGCCCGGTTGCGCCACGCTCTTCGTAGAATTCATCCACCATCCGGCGCGCAGGCTCGCGCCCAGCCGTTCCACCATTCCAGTAGCCACCGCTCTGGAAGTTGACATCACAGACCGCAACCACCTGCACGCGCTTGTCCTGGAGAAAGCCTCCCATGTCGCCCGTGCCCTGGTTTCCAACGCCAATAAATGCCATCGTCACGCGGTCACTTGGCGCAACGTGGCCATCGCGGCCGAGGGCACTCGCAGGAATAATCCATGGAAGCGCGACCGCTCCCGCAGCACCGGCACCGGCCTTCAATAAGCCCCTTCGCGTCATCTTTTGCTCTGCCATATTCGCCACCTACTCCTTTGTTACGAGCTCATCTGTGTTCAAAATAATACTGGCGGTCAGCATCCACGCTGCGAGATCCGCTGTCGGAATGCCATCCGGACGCTTCGCTGCACCAAC
>CAIYBQ010000210.1 GCA_903924445.1 uncultured Armatimonadota bacterium
ATGGAGCTGCCATTTGGCTTCACGGCTGGGGATGAGTGCACGGTCACGATTCCGGCGTACGAGACCATCGCGATCGAGCTGCGCCCCGGGGCTGCCCGCGGCCCGATGGTCAAAATGGCTCCGATTGTACGCGTCACCGATAAACGAAATCCCAACATCAAAACGATCAGCCTCGCGCCATTTGCGACCGGGCAACGTGAGCTCCTGGTCATCGGCTATCCAACATTGCCAGTCATCGAAATCAACGGAAAATCCGTAGAGCCAACGCGAAAAACCAAGGGCGCGATCAATCAGTTTGCTGGGTATGCAATCGATGGGATGCCAAGCAAAACGGCCCGGATGTGGGAGATGGCAGGCTTTGACATCACCGCGCAGACCGGCAAAGAGTTTACGGTCAGCATACTTGGATCAGAAACCGCTACGCGCTGCGAGGCGCATATTATCGCGGAACGTCCATTCGGAGATGATGCGCAAATCAAGCTGTCCCCAAAGACATTCCCGGGAGTTCTTCGCGAGGCAACGCCAGTTTTCGATGAGCACACCGTTGATGCAAAACCTGCTATTCCCGTCGAGGCATCGGACACAGAGCTAGCGCAAGTCACAGACATTAAGCTAATGCTGGATGCTTTTGGCGTTAATGCCGGCTACGGTGCAAAACGCATCTTTGTGAATGGAACACATATCGGCAACTTGCCTGCATGCGGTGATCAATGGACGCCTGCGACATTCGCCATTCCGATAACGTCAAGCGCTCCCATTCCACGAAAGTGGACCATCGTTGTCCGCTGCGCCAACAATGAAGATAAGTACAAAGTTGGGCACATGGCCATCACTATTGTGCTCAAGACGGGACGTGAGATTGTCCTACGCTCAAAAGCCGTTGCAACCAGCCACAAAGATTGGGCGCACTTTGAAGGCACAGCGTTTACAAGAGACACAGTCACAAACTTGCTAAATTCTCCCGTCATTGTGCTTGAGCTCGCTTATCCGGCGGTAGCCCAAGGAAGTCCTGCGGGGAAAGGCTAACAAGACGACATGATGCGTACCGCTTACACGCCGCCCGCCGTTACCGCACTGCTGGCGATGACTTTGCTTGCTGGCTGCAACGCTCCGAAGGCCGCATCCGTGAAGATGTCTCAAAGTGGCTGGCTCCGGGAAATCACAGCCCAAACGGATGTCGCAGCGTACTCCTTCCCGATGCCTAAGGACCGGCCGCTGACCTTGCTGCAGACGATTGGGAATGGCTGTGCGCTGGCGGATTTCAACAATGATGGCAACCTTGACCTCCTCGTCATCGGCGCGCCGGTTGCGCTCTACAACGGGGATGGCAAGCTAGGCTTCAAGTCATCGAACGCCCTTCTTCCAGCGACAAAGCTCACACCCCAGGGATGTGCGGTGGGCGATATCGACAATGATGGCGACCTGGATGTCTACATCACCGGGTACCGAACCGGGTATTTGTGGCGCAATACAGGGGATGGTTTTGAAGATGTCACCGCGGAGAGCGGCATTCCCGTCCAGCCCTGGGGCACATCCGCTGCGTTTGCGGACATCGACTTGGATGGCAAAACAGATCTAATTATCGCCAACTATGTCGCCTACAACCCGGAAAAAGGCACGCGTGAGCGCTGCGACTTTCGGAGCCCAAATGGCACAACCGTTTTGGGCGCCTGCGGGCCACGTGAATATGTCCCCCTCCGGGCGGCCGTGTACCGTAACACAAACGGAGCTAAGTTTACGGACATCACCAAA
>CAIYBQ010000211.1 GCA_903924445.1 uncultured Armatimonadota bacterium
CGTATGTGGGCCACCCGCGTTGTTCGCGAGGTTACCGCCAACGGTACTCGCTCCCTGCGACGATGGATCCGGTGCATACAGAAACCCATGAGGCGCGACAGCTTTGGTCAGCGTTGTGTTGACCACACCGGCTTCCGCATACACGCGCCGGTTTGGAATATCCACCTTGAGAATACGGTTCATCCGTGAGAGACACAGCAAAACCATGTTCTCACGGGCCATCGCACCACCCGCTAGACCAGTACCAGCCCCTCGTGGCACAATGGGCACTCCATGTGAACGACAGAGCTTGACGATTGCGGCTACCTGCTCAGTACTGCTAGGCAGGACGATTGCACCCGGAGGGGCTTTCTCAAGCGTGTACGCATCCGATGCATACGCGTGACGCTGCGCATCGCTTGTTCGCAAGCCATCATCCGTCACGATGAGGCGTAGCTGCTTGAGAAATCCCGGGTCTAGCATTTAGGTCTACTTGTTTACTGACAAACGGCCTTCAGCAAGCTTCAACAAACTTGCCGCACGCTTGTTGCCTGGATCGAGTGTCAGTGCACGCTTGGCATCCTTGACCACCGCTGAGAAACGAATCTTGGGGCCTGCCTTGTCATCATTCACACGACGACTTGCACGAGCCACATACGCGGCCGCTGCCTTGGCATTGTCCTTGCTCGCTTCGGCATCCTTAATGGTCTTGTCTTCTTCAGGTGTTGGTGCAAGCGGCGCATCGGCATCAGGAGTAGCTGGAGGGCCTGGCGCGCCCCGCGGTGCTTCCGCTGCAGGTGCTGGCTTGTCATTTCCGCCTGGCTCAGGCGCACCTGGATTGGATGCCGCAGCTGGAGCAGGAGTGACGGAAGGTGCATTCTCCGCCGTTGGGGCTTGCATGGATGTCTCTACACCAGCATTACAGCCTGTGAGGACGGCGAAAGCAGCTAACGACGCAAGAAACGAAACTCGAAATTTCATGGATAAGTTCTCCAAATCTATGCTGCATTCTAGCATTTGTTGACCCAGCGCCCATGGGATATTGCTACCCGGCGGCTAGCATCCGCTGTTTCGTTGATGCTGAAGAAGTCGCCAGACTCGCATCCAAAGACCATAAGACAGGCTGGCACAAACCAAGGTAAGGTTGATGTATGCAAAGCCACTCTGTTAGTCCACCTGTCTGCGCGATTGATATCGGGTCCAACTCTGTCAAGATGGTTATCGGTGACGGAAATGGCATCCTCTGTGAAGAGGTCGTTCAGACCAGGCTCGGTATTGGAATGGATGGTGGATCAGAGCTGAGTGCGGATGCAATCAGCCACACGGAAGCTGCACTCGCATCCTTTGCCGTTCTCGCCACACACTATGGCGCAACCCGGCGAGTTGCCGTTGCCACGAGTGCCCTTCGCGATGCATCCAATGCCGATGCAGCAATCACCCGCTTCAGCGCTGCACTCGGTGGTACTGCCCGAGTCATCGGCGGGGATGAAGAAGCTGCTCTCGTGTTTGCTGCTGCATCTATGGATCCTGAATTCGCCCGCTACATTGATGGCACAGTTGTCGCCACAGATGTCGGCGGGGGGTCGACAGAGGTGGTGGTCGGAGAAGGTAGGCGGATGTCCTTTCACACCAGCCTTCAGCTTGGTGCTGTGCGCCTGTCAGACCGGCATGGGATGCTTGGAGATGCGGCTATTTCTGCTGATCAGCTGGCTGCACTGGATGCCGATATCGCGGCGGTTTGTAGTGGCCTCCCGGAGGTCCCGCCGGACACAGTCGTGATCTCTAGCGGCGGGACTGCTGCTAATCTGGGTGGAGCTGTGCTCAAAGGCAAGAAGCATAAGATGCACGGGATGCTGATCGACATCAATGATCTCCGCAAGTTGCGTGACCGCCTTGCTGCGCTGCCCCTTTCCGAGCGTCGGGAGTTTTCTGGTATAAATCCTCGCCGTGCGGATGTCATTGTTGCAGGCCTGTCGGTGCAGCTTGGAGTGATGCGGGTTCTTGGGTGCCGTAACCTCCTCCTTTCACTTCGGGGATTGCGCTACGGCTTGTTGTGGTCGCTGCTGGCTGAGCAGGCGGAGGGTTAGTGTTTAGGCGCGGGCACTGCGCTTGACGGCCGCGAGAGCCTCGTCCCAGCGCGCATGCGTTGACCAGCGATGTAGCTGCATCATGTCACGGGACAGCTCGGCAACTCCATGGTCTTCTGTAAGCCCATAAGTAAACCCAGCATCCAAGGCATCATCAATAACGCTAGCATCGAACTTACCACTTGGGTAAGTAATACCCGATGGCGGTATTGCAAAGCGGTTTGCATAGGCTTTACGAGCTTTGGCAAAGTCATTGAGGCGTTGGGTTTTCGTAAGCTTTCTCAGGTCTGGCGGATGCGAGGCAGTCTGATTAACCAGCTCGACAGCACCACTGGAGGCAAGGTCTGTCAGCTCCTTCCAGGAGTGATGTGGCTTGCTGGTGCGCACCCCCACATAATCGGTGTGTGCAGATAAAACACAGCACCAGCCGAATTCACGTAGAATCCGGATTCCGAATTTGCTGATGCCAGCTGTATTGTCATCAAAGCAGAGGACTGTTGCGCCCGGTGGTGGAGGGTTCTTCCCGGTTGACATCCACTGGATTGCCGTTCTAAGGGGAATGACCTGTGCTCCCGCCCGCTTCAGCTGTGTGCATTGCTGCCGGAATTGCTTGGCAGTCGTGTCAAACCAGACAAGGCGGTCGCGCTCTGATTGGATGATGTCATGCCAGACGAGGATATTCACCCGCGGTGACTTTCGGGCGGCGGAGCGTATTGGAAGCGGATCGAGGGTCATGCTTTACTCATCACTTTCCGGTGTTTCCAGCCAGTCAAGGTCATCGGATGAATCCACACGCTGCCATGCAGCGCGTATTGCACTGTAGTTGAAGCCACGTCTCGCGAGATAGGCCGAAAGTTTTTGCCGTTCATCACGGTCCGCGGGCACGGGTTTGCTGCCAATCCGCCTCCGGAGGGTGTGTGTTGCTGCATCGGTGTCTGCATCATCCGAGCGCTCCGCGAGAACGGGAGCGGGATCTATCCCTTTGCGTCTCAGCTCCATCCCGAGGAGCATCTTTCCACGCGTTGTGCCCCGTCGCTCGACAAAGCGTTCAGCGTAGTCAGAATCGGAGAGAAGCCCAACGCGGATTAGCCTCTCGATGATGCGTGCGCATTGTTCATCCGTTGCTCCACGACGTGCCAGCTTGCGGGAAATCTCCGTTGATGTCTGATCACGTGCGCCGAGGGAGCGGAGCGTGTATTCAAAGAGCTTCTGGTCA
>CAIYBQ010000212.1 GCA_903924445.1 uncultured Armatimonadota bacterium
AAAGAGTAAACGGGGTCTTCTTACAGATGAGGCACCACTTGTTGCAGCTGCGACGGGTGGTGTTTTTTCTTTTCTGATGCAAAGAAATCCGTTGCGTTCAGGCAGTTCAGCGAGATTCGGCACTTGCTCAGGATCAATGAGTAGTTAGTTTTTCTTACAGATGAGGCACCACTTGTTGCAGCTGCGACGGGTGGTGTTTTTCTTCCCAAGGCTTTCCCATACAAATATGACTCCTTGTCAGAGCGAAAGGTTTTCACTTTAATCCTATCCACAGGCCCCGTACCGACTACCGCAAAGCCTCCCGGGTTAAACTACACACCATGCGAGTACGAAAAGCCGTTATCACTGCCGCTGGCCGCGGAACCCGGATGTTTCCCGCCACGCGCGCCATCCAAAAGGAAATGCTCCCCATCATCGATCAGGATGGTCTCGTCAAACCCACCATCCAAATGATTATCGAAGAGTGCATCGCAAGCGGTATCGAAGAGATTTGCATCGTTGTCGAGCGCGGCGGTGGCGCAGCGTTTCGTGACCACTTCCGAAGCATCACCCCTGATGAACTAAAAGGCTTCTCGGGCAAAGCTTGGGCCATCGCTGAAGCCGACAAGCTCGCCGATATGGCATCCCGTATTTCGTACGTCGAGCAGCCCAGCCCGGAAGGGTTTGGCCACGCTGTGCTTCAGGCAAAGGACTTTGCTGCCGGCGAGCCAATCGTCCTGCTCCTCGGCGACCATGTGTACACAACCCCCGATGGCGTGAAACCCTGCATCCGCCAGGCGATTGAAGCTGCGGAGGCCAGCGGCGGTAGCATCACCACCGTCCGCTATGAACCTGAAGCCAGTGTGGGCGTTACCGGCATCGTGAAATGCGATGTGCCCGCCGGGGAGACACCCGCTCTCAGTACTGCATTACCAATTCTGAAGCTGCAGGAAAAGCCAAGCATCGATGATGTCCAATCCCTCAAAACCAATGGCCTTCCAGATCAGACTTACCTTGGCCACTTCGGCATCCATGTCTTTACCGCTGAGATTTTCGAGTGTCTCCAAGCCCTCATCGATGGCAATGTCCGCGTAAAGAATGAGTTCCAGCTCACGAGTGGCCAGGAAGGTTTGCTCGAGCGCGCAAAGGCGGGCACCGCCCCCGTATACTCAGCATGTATTCTAAATGGGACCCGGTGGGATATCGGGATGCCGGATGAATACCTCTTGACCCTTGCCGAATTTGGCCGGCGTGGCCCTTATAACAACGCATAAAGGACACCTTGCGATGCAGCAAAATCCAACCAACTACAACAGCCCGGAAGCCCATGCGGATGGACGGGTAACGTTTCGCCTCTACGCTCCCGGCGCAAAGACCGTCGCGACCGTTGGAGCATGGGATAACTGGCAGCAGCACAAAATGTCCCGGGATGCCGCTGGCCTCTGGTCGGTAACGCTTGGCCCACTCGCAAATGACATCTACGAGTACAAATTCTCCGTGGATGGCCTTGACATTCTCGACCCGAAAAACGGCGAATTCCGCCCGATGACAAACCGTGTCGAAGTCAACCGTGGCCGCAAGGACATTGTTTGGCAGCCACAAAATGTCCCACATGGCACGATTACCGTGATGCCGTATGACTCAAAGTCCGCGGGTATTCAGCGCCGTGTGCACATTTACACCCCACCAGGGTACGAAGAAGCCAGCCGCGAGCGCTACCCAGTCCTCTACCTCCTCCACGGTTCAGGAGACAATGACTCCCACTGGAGCTCCGGGCTTGGACGGGCAAATGTTGTGATTGATAACCTCATCGCGCAGGGGAAAGTCCCCCCGATGATTGTTGTGATGCCACATGGCCACATCTTCTACCAAGGCAAACCGACGCCACAGGATGCCATCGAGCGCGATATCGTCGAAGACCTCCTCCAATTGGTTGATAAGCGTTTCAGAACATCCAAGCGGCGCGCGATGTGCGGCCTCTCGATGGGCGGCGGGCAAACTGTGACTGTCGGTATGAAGCATCCAGAACTGTTCAGCGCATTCGGTATCTTCAGCGCTGGAATCTTCAATGGTCCACAGTTTGAAACTGCCATCAGTACGTTCGAAAAGAGTGTACGTGACCCGGCGAAGCAGCCGCTGATCTGGGTTGCCATCGGAAAGGATGATTTCCTGATGCGGCAGTACGGCGAGCTCAAGACCCGCCTGAACCGTAACCTGAAGGCAACTTATGTTGAGACTGAAGGCGGACATGTCTGGCATCTGTGGCGTCAGTACCTCGCAGACTTTGCGCCACTTGCGTTCAAGTAAACGATAGCGGCCTACCACTAAATGCAGCCACCGGAAACAGCCCGTCCCATTTTCAGGATGACTCTCCGGTGGCTCTTTCTCATTTTGAGCATTGGAATCAGCGCAGGGCTCAGCAGCGCGCTCTTTCTTTGGTCTTTGGATATCGCGACATCCACATTCACACGCAATCCACAGCTGATTTACGGCTTACCGGCAGCCGGAGGCCTGATTGCCTACAT
>CAIYBQ010000213.1 GCA_903924445.1 uncultured Armatimonadota bacterium
CAGCCGGCTGATCCCGTTTCTGCTCGCATTCGATGGCACAAATGCGCTTCAGAGCATCGGTGCACGCCAGACCACTACGGTTGCGCCACAGGCGCTGGTCCTCATGAACAACCCACAAGTGGTTGCATGGTGTGCGGCATTTGCAAAGTCCGCGGAGACACCGGGAGACAACGCAAAGACGATTACAACAATCTTTGAGCGTGCGCTTGGCCGTAATCCAACCAAGCTCGAGCAGCAGGATGCGACACGCTACTTACAAAGCGGCGGGACCACCGCCGGGCTGTGTCAGATTGTCATTTCATTGAATGAGTTTGCGTATATTCAGTGATGTGAGACTAACCGTAAACCAGGAAGCCTAATTCGCGATATCGCCCGTAAACCAGCGCGCTTTGTAGACAATACTGCTGCCCGTCTTGATTTCACTATCAGGGTTGGAGAGGGTTATCTTCTGGCCCCACAGGGAATGCACAAGCTGCCCGGTGACCGGGTGGACATCGATGGACTTCACCTTCTCGATTTTGCCAAGCGTCGCGTGTTCGGTGAACTGCTCCTTGATGCGGTCGAAAATATAGACATGCTCTTTGTTCGAAATCAACAGCCCCGCTGACTTCGGCATCGCGCGAAGGTCATGGCCCCCAATGCCCGGAAGTTTATGCGTTTTGCGAAGCTCCAGCTGCGTTTGCGCACGGTCATTAGAAGTTATCTTATAAGCGCGAAGCTCATCGTAGCCGAGGGCCCAGAGCGTTTTACGGTCATCATCCCAGACCAGGCCATGCGCGGATGGAAGCGCTGTTCGACAGATTGGACTCTCGGGCGTCGGGGACTTGGGATCAAAGACTAGAAGCTCATCTCCGCCTATCGAACTCGCGACCGCAATCATGCCTCCAGGCAACATTTCGGCGGTGTGGGCATTGCGCACCGTGGCCATCCAAGTGACTTTCCGCGTGGCAACATCGACAATGGCAACCCCGGAATTCGATGCCGTGATCAGAACACGCTTGCCATCATTGATCGCTTTGGCATCATCGAGGTTGGCAAACCACTTCGTCCGGCTCTCCGGAACACCCGTTTCAGGGCTTGCTGTCCACGACCAAATCTTGCTCGCGATTCCCTTCGCGAGGTCGCCAGCATCCAGAATGAAGATCTCTTTTCCACCGGCACAAACCAAATGTGTTGCGCGTTCAGCCCGATTTCCAGATGGCTTAGTAACTCCACTTAAAGCAAACGTTGGCAGAACAGGTGACACAAAGAGTGCGAGTCCAACGGCAAACAACGTGGATGTCAATCTCCAATGTGCTCGTTTGAGAGGGTTCATGTAGCAGAGCTTCCAAAGTTACAAATTGTGAACTTTCCCTTTGGAATCAGCAACATCCAAGAGGAATTCATCCACGGTTCACGCATTCTATGACATGAACCAACTCTTTCGATGTTTGGCTGTAGTTACCGTGGCATCGGTTGCCATCGCGGTTCCAGCACAAGCCCAAACAGCCTCCGACTTCGCCATTAAGTCCGGCGACCGCGTCGTTTTCTACGGCGATAGCATCACCGACCAGCGGATGTATAGCCTGATGACTGAGCAGTACATCGTGACGCGCTTCCCGGGAATCGATGTCCGATTTATCCACTCCGGCTGGGGCGGCGACCGCGTGACGGGCGGCGGTGGCGGTCCGATTGACCTCCGCCTAGACCGTGATGTGACATCCTACAAGCCAAGTGTCGTCACGGTGATGCTTGGGATGAATGATGCGAGCTATCGTCCATTTGATGCGAACATCTTTAAGACGTACGCCGATGGCTACAAGCACATCGTGAGCAAGCTCAAGACCGACAACCCCGGGGTTCGCCTCACGCTGATCAAGCCAAGCCCATTTGATGACATCACGCGGCCCGTAAGCTTCCCCGGCGGCTACAACGCCGTCCTGCTGCGCTACTCCGACTTTGTCGGTGAGCTGGCAACAGCCGAAGGTGCATCCACCGCAGATCTAAATGGCCCCGTTGTCGACATGCTGCGCAGGGCGCAAGCAACGGATCCAACGAATGCAGCAAAGATTATCCCGGACCGCGTCCACCCGGATTGGGGCGGCCACCTGATCATGGCGGAGTGCCTGCTGAAGTCATGGGGTGCACCGGCGCTGGTATCTGATGTTGCTATCGATGCATCAACGGGTAAGGCAACCACCCGCAATGCAAAGGTCGGCGGCTTTACGAAGGCGGCTGGCGGTGCAATCCGCTGGAATGCGACCGAGAATGCGCTGCCATTTCCATTGATGTCGGTTGCGGGCAATGGAAACGATGCGCCATATAACCTCGCGGTGGCGAGTAGCGATTTTGTGGATGCCCTAGATCAGGAGATGCTCAAGGTAGCGAATCTGACAAATGGTCGCTACCGGCTCACCATCGATGGCAAAACAGCTGGCGAGTTCACCTCCGCACAGCTCGCGCAGGGAATCAACCTTGCGGTGCTCCCGACTCCGATGCTGGAGCAGGCCCGCTTGGTGGGTCGTCTGACGCAGATTCGTGGAGAGGTTCACAACAGTCGCTGGCGTGAATTTCAGGTGCCACTTGGGGGTGATCCACAGGCCGGGCAGTTTATCCCAGCGCTTATCAAGAACCTGGATGCAGCGGATGGCCCTTTAACAAAAGCCCAACGGGATGCGGCGAAGCCTCGGGCACACGCCTTCGAGCTCAAGCCACTCTAAGCAAAACGTTTCTACAACGACTGAAGAGCCGCCCGGCAGTTACCGGGTGGCTTTTTTAGTTGTCCGGGGGCCAGGCGCGCTCTGAAGGCCCATCTTTGCAAATGGCGGCGCCACAAAACCGGGGACTTCTGTGAACGCGCGGCTACCTGTGCGCAGTGCAAAGTTTCCCGCGGCGAAGTCAACGCACCCCGGGTCCTCAGCTATCTGCCAGTTGTTGCTGACATCCACCTTGGATGTCGCACCGCCGAGCAAGCTAACAGGCTGCTTCGGACCGCCCACAATCACATTTCCACTAAAGACATTCCCGCGCGAACGCATCCCCTGCCACTCCTTGCCGGGAATGATCTCATCGAGGTACGGCAACAGCTCCGGGTAGCGCGTGCTGTACGGCGGCTTGGTGATATCCACGCTCTCGCGTAATCGTTTACGGAGGAGACCTTTGGGACCGAACATCTGAGGCGCTTCCGCCGCGGCCCAGGTGTAGTAGTGCGCCGAGATTTCAAACGATGCGGCAATCGGATCGATGATGAGATTTCCCATCATTTTCAAATCCCAGCCAGAGTTTGAAAACAGCACCCCATGCGTGGTCGCCATTTTGTAAAAAACATTCCCGTAAACGGTCACTCCGGTGCTGGAGTCATCGCAGTAAATGCCCATCGTCATCCGGGCCGGGTTGCCAATATGGTGAAAGTAGTTCCACCGCACGACATTGCCGCGGTCGCTGGGGTCACGGCCGACGTACCAAGGGGATGTGTCATTTGAGTCGAGGGTGACATCGTGGATGTTGTTGTACTCAAAAACGTGCTCATTCCCGTGCACATAAATGCCCTGGCAGTTTGAGTTATAGATTTCGCAGTGCCGAACGGTGTTCCCACAGCCATCCACATTGATGCCAGCCCACAGAAACTTATTCCGGCGGTTGTAGTCGTGGATTCGGCAGCCATCCACCGTATTGTTTCCCGGTGTCAGCCACTTCTTCGAGCCGCCCGACAGCACGATGCCACCGCTTCCTGTGTTATAAATGTCGCAGCCGACGATAGCGTGACCAGTCCCCGCCTTACGGTCCCAAACGGTGTCGTTGTAGATATGCCCCTGGAGATTTCCCAGCATCCGGGATGCCGGAACGCCTGTGTAGTCATC
>CAIYBQ010000214.1 GCA_903924445.1 uncultured Armatimonadota bacterium
AGTGGGATTCCAACGCAATATCGACTTCCTTGAGGTTCAGGTTACAAATTACTTGGTGAAGGCTGTCGAGTGGTGACATCCCGATCGGAAGTGACATGCTCATGACACCTCCTCGTACACATAAAGCGAAGTCGTGTCTACTGGCTCGATGTAAGGCTCATAAAAGGCCAGTGACCGGACCTCTACCACCGGATTTTGGCGATCGGAGGACGCAATGTGAATCTTAGCTTTACCTCGCTTTGACGGGGAACCGAACGGAATGCCATCGTGGTGTTGAGGTAGCACGATGTTCGACCGGGAACCTGGTGGGGACAACAAGTGCATCGCCAGCAGCTCACCAGATCGGACAACCTGAAGATGTGAGTTCATCTCACGTAGTTGAACTTCCAGCCCAGCAACACGCCAAGGTACAGAATAGCGATTACCACGGTACGACACAAAGGCATCCCGGCTTACTTGTCGTGTTTCATGAGATGCAAATGGGAACTCTGACCTTCCAAGGAGAGGAAGTAAGTTCGGCTTTTCGTCCATCCAATGTGCATGAACGTGCTTGAACGTCGTGCCGTGGATGCGGTTGTTGGCAACATCCCATATCCACTTGTTTAGTTGTGTTCGTAAGTCATCTAAGCTGGTCGCATGCCGGCCACAGAGAAAGTTCTTGCGAATATAGCTGACTCCGTTTTCGACTTTGCCCTTGGTTTGAGGACGATAAGCACGACAAGCTCGTGGAGAAAAGCCCCAATAGGCGGAAAAGTCAGCAAACAGTGGGTGAAACCGATTTTCGTGACGCTCATCGATACCGAGTACCACCGTCTTCATCCGGTCATACAAAATCTCACGTGGGACACCGCCAAGCGCATGAAAGGCAGCATGATGCATCCGTAGCAACGTACCGATTCTCGTGTCTGTAGTCACATCCGCAAACATCGCCCGGCTATGACCAAGTGTATAGACAAAGCAATAGAGTTTCTTGGGGCCAGCATCCGTGTCAATCGAACCAATCTCCCCCCAATCAACCTGAGCCTGGTATCCAGCAGGTGTTTCAAAGCGACGAACCGCTACCTGAGTCGCTTGTTCCCTTTGAGGATGCATCCACATACGCAATATCGTCACTTTGCCCGTGTAACCAAGCTGGACAATCTCTCGAAAGAGGACGACTGCATTCCAGGCACCCTCTGACATCCGATGCGACAAGTAACCGTAAAACGGCTCAAGCTTGCTCCCATTGGAGATCCTCGGTTTGTACATCGGAATCTTGGGATTACCCAAATACTTTCGAATGGTCTTGCGGTCATAACCACTCATGGCGCTGATCTGACTGACGCTGAGCCCCTGCCGCTTCAGTTCAATAATGTCGTTCACTTCTCCCCCTCGTAGCATCATGACCTCCACTACGAAGAGCATGGATGCTATGGGCGTAAAACGCCCGATGACAGTGCAGCCATTCTCAAAATGGGCTGCAAAACTGGGGAATTTTCAACCGATGTTTTGGGGATTTTACGACCGGTGTTGACAGAGCGAAGCGGAGCAGGATACTAATTACTAATCTAACGTTCGCCTGACATGACGTTTATCTCTACGCAGTACACCCGGGAGGTTAAGTTTGGGTCCCTCCTTGGTATCCATACACCCGTCAACAGAAAAACACCAGGGCAAAGAAATCAGCCTGAGATCTTCACGATATTGATGGTTCCGTGATGGTTGTTACCGTTTACCCTCGCGCCGCCAAAATCAACGAAAATCTACTTGCCGTTTTCTGCCTCAAG
>CAIYBQ010000215.1 GCA_903924445.1 uncultured Armatimonadota bacterium
CAGCACCGTTGTTACCAGCCTTGAACTGAAGCTCATCAATTTCACTTGCAGCAGGCTCGATCCGGATGACTGCACCCGATATCGCTTTACCCGACTTGGCATTCACCACATCAAACTTGATCATGCCATCCGCAAAGGCTGCCCCAGCTGGGATCATGAGAGACAGAAGCAATGTCGCCGTGCACGCACGCGACAGAACCCTATTTGCATTGCTGAAGTGGCGTGGTTGATTCATTCCTGATGATTTCTGGTTTCGCATGTAAGTAACGTCCTTTGCCGGACAGAGCCCAATAGCATCCCGGTGGATTTACTGGGTCTCAGAACTAGTATCCGGTAGTGTACGAAGGCGTTCATTTGATTGTCAAGGGAAAGTGAAGGTATTCACTGCCACATCTACATCCAAATTCAATATCGGTGACACACCGATTTACGCTTTAGGTGACCATAAATCACAGGAAGATGGATGCTTTCACTATCATCAGTGGCAATATAATCCCAGACGACACCACCATGCGTGTCGGTTCAGTACGCGGTGTGCGTGGTATATACACCTCGTATGAATGAACGGTTACGGACTCAGTCACTGTTGATCTTTCCGATATTGCGGCCGTTATTGCAATTCATCAATATCGTTGCGCTCATTGTGATGATTGCAACGCTTCTTGAGCCCATCAAGCTGTGCCTTTCCGTTTGGTTCGGGCCGGCTGCTGAACAGGGAACTGGCATCGTTGCGATGTTCGGTGCCGTCATCATTGGCATCCGATGTAACGAGCAAGCCGACATCGTTCGCAGAGAACTCCGCGAGCTGTTTCCATCCGAGGATGCACCTCAGCGCCGAGGGTTGCGATGGCCCCTCGTGGTTGGCATTTTGCTGGTTCTCTTTTCCGTCCTGGCGGCGGCTCCAACGATTTCGTACCTATCAATGGTGTGGATGCTTTTTGCGCTGATTTTCTGGATGGAAGGGCTGTTCGTCGCAGGGAAGTACCGCGCGGCATTTGGCTTTGCTCTCCTCGCGACACCGATTCCACAAGGTATCTATCGTGGCTGGATTGATGCCACATCCCAGCTTGCCGCACTCCTCGCATCACAGCTTGGAAGCGTTGTTGGTACCAAGAGCTTCGTCACAACAAACGGAATTATTGTTAACGAGAACACATTCACAATCTCCTTTCGCTCGGGTATCAGTCCGCATCCAACCCTCTGGCTAACTGCCCTAATCGGCATCACATGGCTTATCTGGATGAAAAAGACATTCAAAGAGAGTCTTTTCTGGAGTTTTGTGGCAATCTTTATCGCCTTTGTCATTCACATCGCCCGCATTGTCCTCATCATTGTCGGAGCGCGCATCTCAGTGACAATTGGGAATATGATCCTGTTTATCCCATGGTGGATGTCGACCGTGCTTGCTCTTGGCATCACGGCCATCATCAGGCGTGTTTGGCGCATCCGTAAAGACCGCCTCAACCGCTTTATCGTGGAAGGCCAGGCAAACCAATGGAAGTAAGCTATTCCAAGCGGAAAAAGAGTCTAATTCTCACCTTGGGGCTAGCTACACTTGTCATTCAAGGCGTCGCGATGCGGGTGCGGGCGCACAGCACGTTCAGGGTTCAACCACCGATGAACATCGGGGCCTGGGAAATAAAGAGCATTCCACTATCATCGGAAGCGATGTCGGCATTGGGAAATCCTGATGTGGATGGCTGGAACTACAGCAATGCGCTCGATGAGTTAGTAACCATCCAAGTAGTTTCCCCAGATACATTCGATGCTTATCGTAATCCGCCGATTCTGACACGGTTTTTCACTGCCGTTTCAGCGAAGGTGGTTCCTTCCAAATTCGGTGGGATGCAGCAAACAAACTTTTCAGCACTCGCGGATGCCGAATCAAAAATTCTGATGATGACATGGGTTCAGCACCGATCTGGAATATGTAAACCTGTTAGCAGCTCAGGTGAGCAATCACTCGTTGATCGTCTCAGAATTAATATTGAGACGCTTGTCCAGCCGGAGCCCTATTGTCTTGTGCGGGTCTACATGGCTGTTCCAAAGTGGGACAGTGATGGTCAGCAATCCCAACGTACTGTTCGCCGCGTCGCGGATGCTATCCAGGCTGCTGGAGGTAAACAACCATGACCCCTTCCTGGCGCATGTTCTTTCTCTCAATGTTGGCGGTTATCACGATTTCTGCGGGATGCCAAAAAGCCGACTACGCAAGTCCCGTTAAGCCCACTGTTGACGATGAGAAAGCAGTTACAGACTGTTCCACGATGCTACCGCTGAAAGCCGGTTTTTCCTGGACATTTTCAACCGTGGTCGATCAGCGCACGTTCACAGATGTAGCATCAGTCCGTGGGCCAATAAACATCGGTGGCACAACAGCAACCCTTGTTGAAACGAAGCGTAACGGACAGCTGGTTCTCCGCGAAGGTTATCGCTACGCAAAGGGACAACTGATGTTGACGGCATTTTCAACATCACCAAAATCATGGGTTATCATCGATCCCCCGCTTATCCTCCTGAAGGATGGTGCGATGCTGGGTGATGAGTACAAGTGGCGGGGCCGTCTGCGAATCGATGGAAAGTCGATTGAGGCGGTTGGACTCTCACGCCCGAGTCTTAGGGAATCTGTTCAGACGATGAGCGCCGGGCGATTTTCTGGTATCCGCATTGATTCCGGGCTGTCGGCACCACTTCCAAATGGCGACCGCATCAAGTATCAGACAACACGCTGGGTTGCGACAGGCATCGGGTTTATTCGCAGGGAATACCTCGACCGAACTGCGCGGCGACAAAGTAACCTGATCAGCTTCAAAATGAAGTAAACGATGTCCGAGGCGTGTTTCCGAAGTAAATGCGCCCACGTGAATGCCATTAAGACCTCGTACAGACCTGCAATCTCCGGACGGTGGTACGACTTACAGCGTAACTCCGTGTGATTTTTAGCCATCAGATGATACATGCAGTCAAACAATAAACAAATTTCTGACAATCTGCGCTAACATTGTTCACATGGCAACTTTCAGGAAAGCATTTGGCTTTTTGCGAAGCAATGCGAGTGCGTCACTGATGTTCCTCATTTACATCCTCATGTGGTGGATGCCTTTGCGCCCCATCATCACCCTCGTTTCTGGACGGAGTGATATTCCTTACGGAATCAATGGCCCCCTCGAATGGATGTCCCGCTGGTGGCTGACAGCGGATGCTCCGACATTGTTTCAACCTATCGCATTGCTTGGTGCCTGGATGCTCGCCTACCAGCGCACTGGAATACTCAGGGCAACATGGGCACGCACGTGCAGGTCTGCTGCGCGACGCGGTGCAAAATGGGCAAAGTATTCGTGGATACCGCTGGCGGTGCTACTCTTGACTGGAGCAGTATCCTTCCTCGGACATATCACCCCTCTAGCCATCACAACCCTTGTGTGGCTGCCGATTGGTGTCGTTTTTTACATTTACGGTCCAAGAGTGACCCGCGCACTCCATACCCCGATTCTCCTCTTGCTCGCAGCGACGGCCGTCCCAGATACCATCCCGGAGCTACTCCAGAAGGCCTCTCAGCGCATTCTTGGTGAGATCGCCGTTCTCTTCGGGCGCGTGCTCGGAGATACGCTCACTTATGATGCGGGCAGCACCTTCAACGTCGCGGATGACTACATCCGGACAGCTACACTGAATGCACCGATTGCTGCCCCGATGAACGGTCTGGCATTAATGGGATCGACGATTGTTATCGCGGCGATCTGGACACTGCACAAGCGCCGAGGAATTGCATCGACTGCACTTGCAAAGTTAGTAGCGTTTGCCATTTCAGCCTTCTGCGTTCTGGCGCACACACTGCTCATTGTCATCACCCTGCACAACGGACAAAGAGGCTTCGGTGTCGCATCCCTGCACAACATCCTGTTGTTGCCACTAACCGCAACAATCTCCATCCTAGTCCTAAACAAGTGCTTTACCAGTCCATCCGGGCAAGGATTAAGGACACTGGATAGAAGCATCGTGCTGTGGTTCGTCAGCCTTCCTGATTTCCGGAGGAAGACCCCATCCCAGCGTCGGACCACATCCCAAAAGGCAACCAAGCCCGCGCCACCATTGTTGGGTGTGCTCATCCGGATGATATTCTCTCCATTTCGAACTTATTGGCAATTGATGACACGTATAGATAGAAATATTTCCAAATGGGAAAGCACATCCGCAAAAAACAAGCGGTCAAGGCGATGATTAGCTTGTTTATACCCGCAAGGATTTACTCGGGAAGTCTCGTGTCACGTGATGCATACCAACATCGGGGAACAGCGCTATGCGGCTAAAGCGACAGAAGAACTTCACTGGGGAACTGGGACGCATCCGGGTGGCGATGATCTTCCTGGTCTTACTGGTGACATTGCTACATCTGACGAGTTATCGGATGGCTGCTGCATCAACGTGGCTCCCGACGATGCCGACATCACTTGACGGGATGACGCTGCAGCCCCATCCGGTTGACCCGAACACGCTGATCATGTTGGGTAATCCAAGGGGGACGGCTGGAGCATATGGAGCCCCGGACGCAAGGCCGATCGAAGTCACAATGGTAACTGGCGGGATGTTTGAGAACTACCACGACCCGACGGCTTGTGTCGGTCAAGGGCAATTCGAGACCCTTGGGATTGACACAGTGGACATCGCCGCTGGCCAAGAAAAGGCGATTGTCAGACGCCTGTCGTTTCGCCATCGTGAGAACCCGGATATCCGAATGGTGATGTACTACTGGCAGCAGCGGAAGTCGGGAAGTATCGATTACCGTGCTAGGATGGGAAATTTCAGGGATATGCCTGCGCGTGTGGAACATGGTTGGTCCAACTTGTTGAACCACGACCCTACGGTCATCGTACGTACCTATGTCATGTTCGATGGCAGGTCGGTGGAAGCCGTAGAAGAGGCTAAACTCACGGGCATCAGTGCGGCTATCGTCACCCAGCTGCGTCAACGACAATGACCACCACACTATCCTCGGCCATAGTCGTACTTGCACCAATTTGTGTGATGAATTACATCTGTGGGTATTGGATGACAGCGCCGAGTATAGGATATAGTTCACTTGATTGATTTCTTTCGTATTGTGGAACGCGAACAGGAATAGGTAACTTACATGCAACAAAAATGGGTTCGTACGGTCGGAGCGTTTGCCGTCGCGAGTGCGATTGCGATTCAGCTCCCTATGCGGGGTGGCTCGGGTGTCGCGTTGGCTGATACGGAATATCCAACTGGCACAGGTGGCGGCGTTGCTGAGCAATTAGCGACCGCCGGAACGGCCGCAGTTGTTGCGTACGGAGTGTCCACAACAACCGGGAGTGGTATTGGTGCTGGACTTTTTGCTGCAGCATCTGCCAAGGGACTTGTTCAGCTTTTGGCAGCCCGTGCAGCAGAGTTTGGTGAGCTTCGCCGCCTTATTGATCTTTCTGGTCTCTCCGATGCACTGGCCGCTATGGACACACCGGTAACCGTTTTTGCACCAACGAACTCTGCATTTGCAGCGTTGCCTGCAGATGATGTTGCAATGTTGGTGTCTGCACAAAACCGCACAAAGCTTAGCAATCTCCTCCAGTACCACATTGTTGAGGGCCGCTATTCAATCTCCCAGTTGAAGGCGCTGCCGGATGGCACCGTTCTCAAGACACTCAATGGCGATATGGTCACTATCACGAACAAAGATGGCCTCAAGATCAATGGAAATACCATTGGCGAGGATGACATCGCATTCTCAAGCGGATGGGTTCACCCAATCGGCGGTGCGCTGACTCCACCATCAGCTAACGACGACTAGTAATCTAAGCAATACAACAGCACCCCTGTGAAGCACTAAGCTTCAGAGGGGTGTTTTGCATTTATCCGATGAGCAGAATAACCAGTGACGAAGCCCACATCATCTCACCGACGCTCATGTGCAACAACTGGCACGGAAGCTCCAGCGGTGCGCCGCTGGCCATCAACATAGGCGAGTTCACTGCTGAAACCAAGTTCCAAACCCTCTCCAGGCTTGATGTCCACTTCTGGAATCGTCACTTCAAGGATCGCATCGGCTTGCGTATTAGATCGACGATTGTACGTCCACCGAACACCCGCTGGCGGGACATCTTCAATACGAACAACACGTCCTTTATGATCAATCACCGCAAGCTCTGGAACCAGAAAAGTTGTCCCAGGGAAGCTGGAATCAACCTTACCGGATGACATTGATATGGCCCTAACGGCAGCAACATCTCCAACGCCCTTAGGACTCTTGATGACCGTAAGCGACAGACTATGGGACGTAGATTGTGGTCGCATTAGCGGGAAGATGACGATCGGAGGAATAGCCAATAGGAGAAAGATAACCCCTGTCGATACATAGGCATTCCCGGGTGGCTCTGTGCTGTCATCGGCGCCAAGTAAGGTTCCACCGAGTAACGCAACCCAGATCAGTACACTGCTCAGCTCATACGCTGGAGATGCCAGTGCAGATACCGACACAGCAGCGAGGAGCCCGCAGGCAGCACGCGACATCACTGTGGTGTCCGGATGCAACATCACCGCCCGCTTTGCCGCTTCGCTCCAAAGCCATGACAGAAACAACAGCAACAACAGAAACGCAGGAATTCCAAAGTCAACGGTGAACTGCAGCGGGAATGAGTGCGCATTGTTTGCAAGTGTTCCACCAGTCATCTTGACCTGCCACGGAGCCTCACCCAGGTGGCTGTAGAGCCCTTGTCTGGTCAAAAAGCCCCCAGTTCCCCAACCGGTTGCCGGGAAGTCTGAGATCATCCGGTAGGCTGTCGTCCACAGCGATGACCTTGCAGCGACAGACCCAAGCTCCCACCATGCGACCATCCCACCCGCCCTGGATGTCAGTGAGTTCCAGAGCCCACTGCTTGAAAGTACAATTCCGCCTCCAATAATGAGCCAGAGCCAGACACTCCCAACGATGCGTTGAAGTAAGGGTTGGTCATCGGCTACACCGTGCCTTCGTGCCGACAATGCAGAGAGGCTAGCGATGACAACACACCCGGTGATTCCACCTAGCCATCCGGCGCGGCAACGCGCGAATGCCCAAGCAAGGGCGATCAAAAGGGTCGCTCCAACAGCAAGGGTTTTCTGTAACGGGGGTGCTCCGCGGTGAACGGCAAAGGCAACGGTAATCGGCAAGAGAAAACCAAGGAGGGTCCCAATAGCCTCATGCGTACCAAAAAGGCTCAGCGAGCTTGCATGAAACGCAGTACCGCGTAACGAATCCCCCGTGACGCCGTACCTAGACAAGTCAATGCCAGCAACGAATATGGCGATACCACCAACACCCGTTAGAACCATCATCCGCTCAGAGCGGGTCCCAGAACAAAACAACCCGGCGATCAATGCCGCCGCCGCTGACATCCAGCGAAGCCAACCACCGAAAGCTTGCATCGGAAAGCCCGTCCCAAACGATCGGTAAGTAACCCAGCCAAGGAGACACCCCATGGCTGCAAGTAACACGATCGATGCCGACCGACTACGCGATGCGGTTGGCCAGTTAAAGCCAAGAAACGTGACCCACCCCACGAATCCGAGGCAAAGGGCTGCGGTGCGAAGGGTCTGAGTCACCGCTGGGATATCACCAATCAGGTGAAGGGCGATTAACGAACAGATCCATAGAACACGGCTGGAAAATCGTGGAACCAGAACAGCCGTCGTACCGGCACTACGTGCCGACTTCGTTCGCCAGCGCTCACGTTCCCGTTCGCGGCGTTCCCATGGATCATTCGTTGACATATGCGTTATCAACGCATTTTACTGGGCTGACGGCGGAATCTGTAATCATGAAGGCACTGTTCAATCACAGTCTTCATTTCCAAACGGAAGCGATCGTACCCAAATGTCTCCGCATGGGCACGAATCCGGTGCGGATCAATGTCCATTTTACTGACCGCTTGCATCGCCTCAGCAACACTGTCAACCGATGCCTCATCAAAGAACACACCAGTCACGCCTTCGACAACAGTTTCAATCGCTCCGCCAGCACGATAAGCGACCACAGGGCGCCCCGCAGCCATCGCTTCAATCGGTGCGATACCAAAGTCCTCTTCACCCGGGAAGAGAAAGCCTATACAGTTACCGAACAGCCCTTCCACTTCACCATCCGGGACGCGGCCCAGAAACTCGACCGTCGGGCCAGCAATCGCTTTGAGGCGGGATTCATCCGGGCCTGACCCAACGACTTTGAGGCGGACACCAAGCTTCGTCGCTGCCTGAACAGCCAAATCGACGCGCTTGTAGCCGAGAAAGCGAGAGACACAAAGCCAATAGTCAAGCGTAGGTTTCTCAACGATTTGGATGCGATTTGTGTTCACCGGCGGAAAAACTACCACTGAGTTACGGCGGTAGAACTTCTCAACGCGGGATGCAACATTATCAGAGTTACAAATGAAAAAGTCGG
>CAIYBQ010000216.1 GCA_903924445.1 uncultured Armatimonadota bacterium
TCCTTGGCAGAATGAGCACCGCGCAGGAAGTCGCCGATCTGGTTATCTACTTGGCATCGGACAAGGCTGCCTATATCACTGGAGGATCTGTCGATATCTCCGGTGGCCTCGATATGCACTAAGTGCATTGCGGCTTAGGCTGTAACGAGAGGTTTTGGTTCTAATTTGCGGGGATGGAAGTGGGACGTATGGAAGCCAGAGCGCTACAAATTAATGCTGCAGACGATGTTGCCGTACTGCTGTCGCCAGCAATTGCTGCCGGAACACACCTTGGTGGACTGGATAAAGACATCACAACGCTTTCGAGCGTGATGAGCGGTCACAAAGTCGCGCTTCATCCGATTAAGTCTGGCACTCCGATTGTCAAATATGGCCAGCCTTTCGCTGTCGCCACGGCAGATATTGCCGAGGGTGAGTGGGTCCACACGCACAATGCCCGGACAGCCCTGGGGGCGAATGAAGCCTATACATTCGGAGGCCCAACGCCAACACCGGATGCCATCGGGCCTGCACCAACATTTATGGGCTATGTCCGCGCGGATGGCCGCGTTGGTATCCGTCAGGAAATCTGGATTCTGTGTACCGTCGGATGCATCAACAAGATTGCCGAACGTGTTGCCCGCGAAGGCAATGCTCTGTTGTCGAAGGCAAATGGCGGTCATGTCGATGGCGTCTATGCGTTTACGCACCCTTATGGCTGCGCACAAATCGGTAGCGACCTCGGTCAGACACGGCAGCTGATTGCGGCTCTTGCTGCGCATCCAAACTGTGCCGGCGTCCTCCTCATGGGCCTTGGCTGTGAAAACAATCAGCTCAAAGATCAAATCGCCGCATTCCGCAATGCCGACCCAAACAGGATTCGCTCGTTTGCGGCTCAGGAATTCGATGATGAACTCACGGAAGCCCTTCGCTTGCTCCATGAGCTGGCGGATGTCGTCAAGGATGATGTTCGCACGGAAGTGCCGATCAGCAAGCTGGTCCTTGGCATGAAGTGTGGTGGCTCCGATGGTTTTAGCGGCCTCACTGCAAACCCGCTCGTCGGAGTGTTGTCAGACCGCTTGGCTGGATGGGGTGGAACAAGCGTCCTAACGGAAGTTCCTGAGATGTTCGGGGCTGAAAAGCTCCTAATGGAGCGCGCTGCAAACGAACAGACCTTCGGTGAGATTGAAGCCATGATCAATCGCTTCAAGGATTACTTCCGAAAGTACAACGAGCCGATCTCTGAGAACCCCGCACCTGGAAATAAAGCCGGCGGCATCACGACACTTGAGGAAAAGAGCCTTGGCTGTATCCAAAAGGGTGGCGCCAAAGCGCCTGTGACGCATGTGCTTGACTACGGTCAGCCTCTTCCCGTTGATGCAGGTGGAGGCATTGCGCTTGCCTATGGCCCAGGTGCAGATGTCGTTTCCTGTACAACGCTTGCCGCAACTGGCGCGCAAATCGTGCTCTTTACGACAGGTCGCGGAACGCCATTTGGCACCTGCGCACCAACCATGAAAATCGCGACAAACAGCGACCTCGCCAACCGTAAAAAGGGCTGGATTGACTTCAATGCAGGCCGCCTGGTGGATGATGCGATTCCGATCGAAACCCTCGCGGATGAGCTGCTGGAGAAGGTGATTCGGATTGCATCGGGTCTTGAGCTAACCTGTACCGAAGTAAATGGTTGCCGTGAGATTGCTATCTTCAAGGATGGAGTCATCAACTAATGCAGACTCCACGGATGTTGGTTTTTGGAACAGGTGTCTTCTTACGCGGCTTCCTGATGGACTTCGCGAGCCGTGCAGGGTTCAAAATGACGCTGGTCTCGAGCACCCCGGCCGGGGATGACCGCGTAGACCTTCTTCGTGCTGCGAACGGCGTTGTTCCTCTCTATATCCGTGGATTGGATGCCAGTGGATCTGTCATTGATACCAAACACATGATCGCCGTTGTTGATACCGCCTTCAAAGCAAGCGGTGATTTCGCCGATGTCCTCGAAACTGCAGCGGATACATCAATATCAATCATTTCGAGCAATGTAAGCGAGTCCGGTTTCAAGCTTTCTGATAACCCTGCGGATGATCTTCTGGATGTACCTGCATCATTCCCGGCGCGTCTCGAACGATGGATGTTTGCGCGTTACAACGCCTGTCCGGATGCGGAACTGAATGTCCTTCCATGTGAGCTGATTGCTGACAATGGAGTGCGTCTTCGGGAGATGGTTGTGGATGTAGCGGCACGGATGCAGAGGGATGCAGCCTTCGTCCAGTGGCTCCTCACGCATGTCGCATTTTCAGACACGCTTGTTGACCGTATCTGCACACCATCCACCAGTGAACCTCTCGCAGCAATCGTGGAACCCCACACCTTCTGGGCGCTCAAGGTGCCTGTCGGGCCATCCGTGGACCGCCTGGCCGCTGCGGCAGATAACGGCATTGTGATCGCGCCGTCAATTGAAAACTATCAGCTGCGTAAGGTCCGTTTGCTGAATGGGTTGCATACGGCGATGGCTTCGATTGCACCTGTGCGATACGGAATCCACACGGTACGCGAAGCACTGGAGCATTTGGAGCTCGGTGCTTACCTCGAAGCGATGCTCTTTGAAGAGCTTATTCCCACGATTGTGCCTCCGGTTTCATTGGAGGAAGCGATGGGCTATGCAAACCTAACGCTTCGCCGGATGCGTAATCCTTTCATCGAACATCAGCTGAGTGCCATCAACCAAGGTGCGGCGACAAAGTGGCAAACGCGGTTGCTGCCGGCCATCGAGTTATTTGAGGAGCGTAAGGGATTCCGGCCGCTCAGGATTGATGAATGCCTTTCGCTCTTCAGGACTTCACAGGGTAGCTAAGTGACTCTGTCCGTAAAAATCACGGCGGTTATTCTCCTTGTAGTAGGCTTCTTCGTGGGAAAGGTCCCACTCACGCCGCAAATGTCGTGGGTCTCGTCCATCGCAATCCTTGGATTCGCTGCGCCCACGCTCATTGCCGTCTACCGCGCGGGTGTCGACAAGCGCATCGTTATCACGCTCATCGGTCTTTCGATTTTCGCACTCGGAATCGAAGCAACGAGCATCCTCACGGGCTTTCCATACTCTCGCTTTGTTTATGGCGACATGATTGGTGGCCGGGTTGCCGGGCTGGTCCCGTGGACTGTGCCGTTTGCCTGGGTTCCACTGGTGATTGGGGCGACCGCAAGACTGGCATCAAAGCGGACACACCCGCTCTTCTTTCTGATGTGTGGTTTCTACCTAATGGCAATCGATTTGTTACTGGACCCTGCTGCGGTTAAGCTTGGGTTTTGGACGTATGAGTATGGCAGCGCCTACTACGATGTCCCTCTCCAGAATTTTGGTGGATGGGTGATGACGGGGACGCTTGCAACCGTTGTCTGGACGTTTGCATTCCGTAAGGCAGTACATGCTGACGCTATCGCGACACTGTTTCTGACGTGCGCCTTTTGGTCATCTGTGTGCCTCTTCAAAGGCCTGTATATCCCGGCAGTGATAGGTGCGCTTCTCGCAGTGGATGCACTTCGCTGGGCGGAAGCACACAAAAAACAAAACAGGGCTGTTGCCAGCCCTGTTCACTAAGAAAGTCGCGCGGGGTCCGGATCGCCCCAGCGTCCACTAGGCCAGCTGAGCCGCTGGACATCATCGAAGAAACTACGAATCTTGTGCAGCGTATCCGGATCGTATTCACGCTGTGCTGCCTTGACATTTGCCTGCACAGTTGCCGGGTCTTTCATGCCAACCATCAGCGATGCCGGTCCCGTAAGACGATAACTCCACGAAATGGCGATATCGGACAGGTCTAGGTTCCGCTCTTCGCAATAGTAGATTGCACGTGAGACCGCTGCTCTAAGCTCTGCGGATGCTGGGTGCCAGTCCGGTGGCCCTGCATGTGTGAGTAAGCCCATGCTGAGAGGGGATGCGGCAATCACGCCAACGTTCTTATCGTTGAAGTACGGCATCATATCAGTGAGGCTGTCATCGTTTAAACAGGCATGCGAATAGGACAAAATCGCATCGAGATGCGTTTCATCTAGGACTGTTCGGAAAATCCCAAGTGGCAATCCACTGACGCCCAGTGCGCGGACTTTCCCTGCTTTGACGACATCCCGCAGCGCCGGAAGCGTCTCGAAGATAACCGTCTCTGGGTCATCGAACTCGATGTCGTGGCAGAGCAACAAGTCGATATGGTCCAGCTTTAGGCGAGAAAGGCTTTCATCCACGCTAAGCCGAACGCGGTCTGGTGAAAAGTCAAAGGATGCGTGATCGTAGCGACCACATTTTGTGATGACGGTAAAGGTCTCCCGTGAGATGCCCTTGAGCGCGAGACCCAGAACTTCTTCGCTCCTGCCCTTACCGTAATACGGGCTGGTATCGAATGTGGTTATTCCGAAGTCAAGTGCGGTTCTGATTGCGTTGTCAGCATCCTTCTGGGTGAAGTCGCCATAGGCTCCACCGAGAGGCGCAGCGCCAAAGGACAGCTTTGAGACCTGCAGCTCAGTCTTACCTAGCTGTACTTGCTCTATCACTTCGCAGCTGCTCCATTGAGGTTTTTGTCGAAGAACGCAACGGTCTTCGAAATCAGTTCAAATGGATTTGGAACATGGCCACCCGGCATCAACACACGTTCCTTCGGCTGCTTGGTCGCTTTGAAAAGCGCATCGTTGTTTGCTACGGGAACCACATCATCCTTGTCGCCGTGGAGATAGAGCATTGGGCGGGACTTTGCACGACCGATATGCTTTGCTGGATCAACTTCATTGAGAACTTTTTGGATTGCAACTGGGTCGATTTTCTTACCAGCACGGAGCTTCTTCGCGCCTTCAATCTGTGATGTCGCCAAGAGCTGTCCGAGGTTGCCACCGGCCGCGAGGATGGTTGCACATGCAATACGTGGCTCATCTGCGAGAAAGCGTGATCCGATGATGCCTCCCAGCGATGCGCCAACATAGCCTATTCGGGATGTATCGACATCTTTTCGTGCTGCAAGCACATCTACAGCGCAGCGTAAATCCTGTACGGTTTGTGCAATCACTGTTTTGAATGGTGTAACACCAAGTGCGTTTTCAGCGGCGCCGCCGATTTTTGGTCGATCGCCATGTCCCGCGGCGTCAATACAAAGAGCCGCGTAGCCTTTTTGCGCAAGCATCACTGCAAGCATGGCCAGCTGGTCCTTGTTTCCACCAAGACCGTGTACAAGAATCACCGCTGCGTGACGCTTACCATCTGGTTGATTACCGGGTGTGTAGAGAATGGATGTGACATTTGCTCCGCTGCCACCAGCGAATGCAATCGATGTCTTTTGGTAGCCAGCGATGATTGGCTTGCCTTGTTTGTCCTTATCAGGTGGAAGGAGCTTGGCATTCTGCTTGGGAGTTACACTGTGCTTGAACGTGATTCCAGCAAGTGTAGAGGATTGACCATAACTCACGGATACCAGGGACATTCCGATGACCGCTGCAAGGATTAATTTCTTCATTCCATTCTCCATTGTCTAAAGGAACTTCATCGTTTCACGGACGATCTGCATGGTGGCTTCTGCCATCGCCGATGCGCGTTCTGCACCATCTTTTAGGAGGCGGTCGAGTTCCGCCGGGTCGCTTGAATACAGCTTGCGTCGCTCACGGATCGGCTCAAGCATCGCGTTGACGATTTCTGTTGTTTCACGCTTGGACTGAACACAGCCTCGCTCGCCTGAGCGGCACTCATCCCACTGCGTCGTGTAGTTGTCAGCATCGTAGAGCTTGCGAAGCAAACACACTGAGCATCCCTCGGGAATACCAGGGTCTGTCTTCCGCATTTTCGTCGGAGTCGTGAATGCACCCTTGAGACGCGCTGCAACATCATCCTCAGAATCGGTCATATAGATGCAGTTGCCGTACGACTTGGACATCTTACGGAGCTTGCCCTCTGAATCTGCATCCAAGCCCGGAAGCGTCCCGGTCATCTCCTGAATCAATGCCTGTGGCTCTGGGAAGACATCGGTTGCATACAAATGGTTGAACCGACGCGCAATCTCGCGTGTCAGCTCCAGGTGGGCAGCCTGGTCTTTCCCAACGGGGACGACATGTGCACGGTAGAGCAAGATGTCTGCCGCTTGGAGAACTGGGTAGCCGAGGAGACCAAAGCTGACGCTCGCATCCGAGCCGCCTTCCTGGCGCTCAACATGCTCGCGCTTTTCCTTATACGTTGGAACACGCTCCAGCCAGCTGACGGGGGTTAGCATCCCGAGGAGAACCGCGAGCTCAGCGTGTTGTGGGACAGCGCTTTGGCGAAAAATCGCGACCTGCGATGGATCTAGACCCGCCGACAGATAATCGAGGGCTACTTCACGTGATTGATCGGCGATGCTGTCCGTTGAGCCAGCCATCGTTGTCAAAGCATGCCAGTCAGCGATAAAGCAGTACATTTCGTACTTGCCCTGAAGAGCGATCCAAGGCTTGAGAGCGCCTTCATAGTTACCTAGATGGAGGCGTCCGGAGCCAGTCGGCTGCATTCCGGAGAGGAGACGTTTCATAGGAGGCGCTGTCATATCAGAAACCAATCAGGTGGCGGAATATCGTAACGATCAGTGGCATCAGGATGCCATCCAATACGTGGGTGTAAACAAGAGCCATCATCACAACCGCACCCCACTTTTGCATGAAGGCCAGGAATGGGACGCCGATGCTTTCCGGGAGGAAGCTTGCGAGGATGGTGCATGCATCCATCGGATGCACTGGAATGAGGTTGAAGACAAACTGTGCGACATTGAGGCCAACGCTGATCACAAGTGTGATCAGGACCATCATCGTCCACTCATTCAATGTTGCAAAGCCGCTCGCGAGGAAGATGCGCAGTATGCCGGCAAAGAGCACTGCTGCTGCGATGTTAGCAAGGGGACCTGCTGCTGCAACCATTGCCATCGATGTCCGCTTTGGCTCGCGAAGCTTGGTGCCATCCACGGGGACGGTCTTGCCCCAGCCAATCGGGAGGCCTGTCCAAATGGCAACACCCATTAAGATTGCGCCAACGGCATCAAAGTGACGTAGGGGATTCAGCGTAACCCGGCCCGCTTCGCGGGGCGTTGGGTCACCGAGTTTGTCCGCGACAAATGCGTGGGCCGCCTCGTGAACGGTGGTCGAAATCACAATCGCAACCGCGAGCATCACCCACATCCGCCAGTCCATCGCAGCATCTGCAAGCGTTCTGTAACCGCCGAAGGGGTTACCTGAAAAAGGACTGCTGAAATGGGAAATCAGGATGTCACGCATGGTCATCAATTCCGGTTCTATATTTGAGGTGCACTACCTGCCTAGATTACCATAGAGGGGTGGTTTTTCGGATGACTTCGGGGTTTGCCCGTGCGTGTACAAGGGGCTACAATTGAGGCCGTATGACTCCACTTTCTCGCCGCGCGCAGGCCTGCGCTCCATCGCCTACTCTCGCCATCACCGCAAAGGCGAATCAGATGAAAGCTGATGGCATTAATGTCGTCGCTTTTGGTGCTGGTGAGCCTGACTTTGACACGCCGGATCACATCAAAGCTGCTGCCATCGATGCACTTGCAAAGGGCTATACAAAGTACACGCCAAGTGCAGGAATCCCTGCCCTGAAGAATGCCATCATCAATAAGCTTCA
>CAIYBQ010000217.1 GCA_903924445.1 uncultured Armatimonadota bacterium
ACTACAGCCGGAAGCTACGTGACTATAAGTTAGATTTCCCCGGAACTACGTTGCAGCGATTACTGAATCGAACAAGAGTAACTTACTAATGACTATGCCGCTCGCCAGCCATGATTGCATCGCGGATTGTCGCAGATGTACACGGCTCGGACTGAACAAGGCGTTCAGCGATCTCGATAACCGCTGGATACAGATCACGTCGAACTAGGTCGCGACCTGCGGCCAGATATGCTGCGCATAGGTGGCGCTTGGAAGATTCCATCAATCCAATGGCCATACCCTCAACCTCACCGTTGTCGAGTTTGTCATAAATCTGATGAACGATTGTCGCAACCGCTGTTACATCAATATCGGGAAATGTTGGAAGCAATTCGTCAGGCGTACCACCGATTGACTCAGGGGTGGCCATCTGCTGCAGCTCCGCCGCCGCGCCACGGAGCATGGCTTCCGATGCGAGTATTCTGAGATACCGGCCGTAGTCTGACTTGCATACTGACTCCCGCTGCTCACTATGATCGTCGCACCATTGTTCACCATCGCCAGACACCAAAGCCTCGACATAGCTATCCTCAAGCCCAAGCCGCGCAGCAGCCACACCCATTGCAGCGTTCCGAAGGAGCGCAATGCCGCCGACTACCGAGGATGGTAGATAATTATGCATATCCGTTCTTTCGACTTGATGTAGCAACGTTCCTGCGCACAAATGTGCATTCATTCCATAATGCGAATTGTTACCACGTGTACCGACGTTCCTACCGCCCACAACAGTTGTCGCAGTGACCACAATGTCGCTTTGTTGGAGCCTCGCCAGAATAAACCATTAAGTGGTTATGCCTACAGCCTCCAAGTTTCAGAAATCGCTCCAGTGCATGCTTTCGCAAAAGCAGCTTGTAGGAAAATGAATCTCGATCATTTCCTTGCGCCAACTTTGTTGCAGATCGCAAAGCGTCATTTCTGTGGCGACGTTTATTCATTGTGTCGAATACAACACACCAGGATGAGTCGCCATCCCGGCCAGCACGCCCAACCTGTTGCTGGTAGTCCTCCAGCGTTGATGGCGGCTCCACATGAAACACATGCCTTACATCGGATTTATCGATTCCCATACCGAACGCAATAGTGGCAACAAGGATATCGGTTTGACCGGCTATGAATCGTTTCTGAATCTCGCCGCGGTCTGTGAGTGACATTCCGGCATGGAAGCCTTCAACTCGGAGGCCAAGATTACAAAGCCATTTTGTTGTACGGTCAACGTATGACCTGCTATTGGCATAGATAATGACTGGGCCAACCCTATTACGAATCAGCATTTGAAGGTGATTGTCGCGATGCTCGGTCGCCTGATGCTCTATGGCCGTCAAGAAAAGATTTGAGCGATAGATACTGCTTCGAATGACTGTGAAGCTTACTGGAAACATTGACATGAGGTCATTCAACGTACTTTCCGATGCCGTCGCAGTCATGGCTTGAATTTGCGGTTTCCCAAGCTGTTCCCATAGAGTTGGCAGTAATAGATAGGCATCACGAAAGGTGTTACCCCACTCTGATACACAATGGGCTTCATCAAGAACCAGTCGAATGACAGGTGCTGGAAGCGTCTGTGACCGGATGAAGTGAGATAGTTTCTCCGGACCAGTGTAGATAAGGCATCTGCCAGCGCCTACAACCGCTTGTGAGATTGACTTAGATAACATCCCGTTGTCTCCGGACAGGATGACTGTTGACTCTCTTAGTGCCGCCGGTAATCCGTTAACCTGATCATCGATCAGTGCAATAAGCGGGGACACAACAACGGTAATCCCTGTCGAGAGCATATAGGGAACCTGATACGTAAGGCTTTTCCCACCGCCAGTTGCTAGGATTCCAATGACATTCTCACCTGCAAGAACTGCATTAACGACTGGTCTTTGATGTATCCGAAGGCCAGGCTTTGAGAAGTAAACGCGACAAATCTGATCTGCATCTTCCATGCATAACTAAACGAATTTAAAACTACGATTACTACACTTTCAGCAAAAAAAAAGAGGACCGAACGAAACGTTCAGTCCTCTTTACGAAAGCTACACGCGACTAGTCACGTGCCCAGAACATCTCGCCTGGTTTCTCCGATACATTCGCTCTCTTCAACACATCAAGGGCTTTGTGCAGACCTTCGCCGGTTGATTGTGTGCCATCTTCATGTTCGATTGAGAGAACATAGTCGTAATCAAAGATACGGATGGTGCTGATGAAGTCTTTCCACCACTTCTCATCATGGCCAT
>CAIYBQ010000218.1 GCA_903924445.1 uncultured Armatimonadota bacterium
GCGGTGCTGCGAAGTGACAACACATGGCAGCTTTACGATCCCATCCCGGACCCTGCCGGCAACATTGGAAAATGGATGGTGCTTGCGGGCATCGCCGTTTATCTGTTTTTGATCATCCGCCTTTGGTAGGCGGTAAGGAGTAAAAGATATGGCTACTGCAATCGCAGCGCAGACGCATACCATCACCGTGCTGGTCGATAACCGCCCCGGTGTGCTTGCCCGCGTCTCCGGATTGTTTGCACGCCGCGGCTACAATATCGAGTCGCTAACCGTGAGCATCACGGACAATCCAAACATGTCCCGCATGACAATTGTCGTCGCTGGGGATGCCGATACGCTCGAGCAAATCACCAAGCAGCTGCACAAGCTGATTGATGTTCATAAGGTGTTTGACTACCTCGATACCCCGATGCTCGAGCGGGAGCTGGTATTGCTCAAAGTTCAGTCCGAGCCGGAGCGCCGCGCAGAGATTCTCCAGCTGGTCGAGATTTTCCGCGGGAAAGTTGTCGATATCGCTGACCGCGCGATGGTGATTGAAGTCACGGGCGGCGGCGACAAGATTGATTCCTTTGAGAAGCAAATGGAGCCATTTGGTATCCGTGAGCTGGTGCGTACCGGGCGTATTGCAATGATGCGCGGTTCGAGGACGGTCTAACAAACGATGAAGGAGATGATCACGCGTCCGCAGGCAAACATGCTGATTCTGGGGCTTTGTGCCATCGGAGCTGTGTTGGCACTGCTTGGCTGGAAGGTATTCCGTTCACGGGAACTGACCGGCTACGGGGTGATTCTCATTCTTACAGAACCTCTGTGGCTTGTCTACAACGTGATTGAGGATGCATTTGGCCTCGACTCGATCAAGGCATTGCTCATCAATGCAGCGCTGTTCATTGCACTCGGATTTGCCGGGCGGGTCGCATGGCTGAAATGGGTGGGCACATCGTTTATGGATGATGCACCCGATCAGAGTGGTGGAGTTTCCGAAGTGGATGTCATGGAGGACAGTGATGCAGCGGCAGTTTGATGAAGCAGCGCACCGTGTGGAAGCGCGTCTGCGTGATTTACGTCAGCTCGTCGCTGGACTTCCGATTCTGATGGACACGCACGAGGAAATGTTATCGATGTTGGTTGCCCAGCTGGATGCGATTGAGGATGCATCCACAGAGCTGCGTAACCAGCTGCTTGCCGCTGGTGGTGAGTGGCAACCATCCAGTTTGTCCACAAGACGGATGAAGGCGGATGACTTACGGGCTGCTCTTGTCGCATCCGATTACCTGGCGGTCGACGAGAAATAGCTTTTGCCGGCGTGAACCGGCGGAATATTGGTAAGGAGTTAGGAATATGGCAGTTAAGGTTTACTACGATGCGGATGCATCCTTTGATGCGTTCCGTGGCAAGACACTGGCAGTGATTGGGTATGGCTCACAGGGGCATGCACATGCACAGAACCTGCGTGACTCAGGACAGAATGTGATTATCGGCCTCCGTCCTGGCAAGAGCTGGGACAAGGCTGTCGAGGATGGCTTTGAAGTTGTAACGGTGACGGAAGCCGCACAGCGCGCCGATGTCATCATGATCCTCGTCAACGATGAGTTTCAGGCTGCCGTGTACGCCGGTGAGATTGCTCCTGGTCTGACTGCTGGCAAAGCAATCGCATTTGGCCATGGTTTTAACATCCACTTTGGACAGATTGTTCCACCAAAGGATGTCGATGTCTTTATGTGTGCCCCTAAGGGCCCTGGGCATCTGGTCCGCCGTGTGTTCGCGGATGGCAAGGGTGTTCCCTGTCTGGTTGCCGTTCATCAGAACGCAACGGGCGAAGCGCTCAAGGTTGCACTGGCATGGGCGAAGGGTGTTGGCGGCACACGTGCCGGCGTGCTCGAAACCACCTTCCAGGAAGAGACCGAGACCGACCTCTTCGGCGAGCAGGCTGTTCTTTGTGGCGGTGCAACTGCACTGGTCAAAGCTGGATTTGAGACGCTGGTTGAAGCCGGCTACCAGCCTGAAATCGCCTACTTTGAGTGCCTCCATGAGCTGAAGCTTATTGTTGACCTGATGTATGAAGCGGGTATTGCAGGAATGCGCTACTCCATTTCCGACACGGCGCAGTTTGGCGACATGACCCGTGGACCACGTATTGTCAATGACGATACCAAGAAGGAAATGAAGAAGATTCTGGATGAGATTCAGACTGGAACCTTCGCAAAGGAATGGATTCTTGAGAACCGTGCAGGGCGTCCAACGTTTAATGCATTGGCAAAGCGGGATGACAATCACCTCCTCGAGCAGGTTGGTAAGGAGCTTCGCTCTATGATGAGCTGGGTGAATCAACGCCAGAATGCACCTGTCGCAGCACCTGTTGTACAGAAGGCGCAAATCGAGCTGTGAGTGAACCAACCGATGGGCAGACTAAGCCCGTAGCTGCCCCTGCCCGTCGGTTACCAACGTCCGGGTTGAATCCAGATCAGTCATGTTTCGGCTGTCTGATCTGGATTGGCATTTTGATTGTCACCTTTGGCACTTGGGGAACCGTGTATTACTTCATGAACCCCGAGTTTCATCCAGAGAAGAACAATCCGGTCATCAAAAACATGGGGCGCTAAGCGCCCCTTGTTTGTTTTTACGCCAGCGAAAATTCATGGCGTAGCGTTTGTAGTGTTCACTGAGTCGAATGGCTCGTAGCGTTGCTATACGGATCTCGATTGCGACATGCTAATGGCCGCATCGCACTTTGAAGGCATTTGTGAGCTGTGTCAAACTTCGAAGAACTGAACGTAAGTCTAACTTCATATAAATCGACAACTCGGTAGAATACACACATGATTGACCTCTCCTCGGATACTGCTACACGACCATCGGATGCGATGCGCGATGCCATCCACAAGGCGCCCGTAGGCGATGACCAACGTGGAGAGGATCCAACTGTCAATGCCCTTCAGGACCTTGGGTGTGAGCTCCTCGGAAAAGACGCAGCACTGTTCCTACCGAGCTCCACTCAGGCAAACCAGATTGCTATTCGGATACAGACACGCCCGGGTGATGAGGTCATCTGCAGCGAGAACTGCCATATCCAAAAGTACGAAAGCGGTGGCCCCGCTGTCCTAAGTGGCGTTCTCCTAAGGCCACTCCATGCGCCACGGGGAATCTTTACGGCTGCCCAACTAACATCCGCAATCAACCCTGAGATGCCACATGCACCTCCATCACGGATGGTCTGCATCGAAAACACACATAACTATGCCGGTGGAATCGTGTGGGATGAAGCCGCTGTCCGCGCGGTTACGGATACGGCAGAACAACACGGACTCGCAACACACCTTGATGGGGCCCGCTTGGTAAATGCAGCCGTCGCCCGTGGCTGTGACCTCGCAGAAATTGCCGCTCCTTTTCAAACCGTAACCCTCTGCCTCTCGAAAGGCCTCGGTGCTCCCGCCGGTGCACTCCTCCTTGGTCCGCAAGAATTAATCAACGAAGCACGTCGGTGGAAGCATGTGTTCGGTGGCGCGATGCGCCAGGCTGGCATCCTCGCCGCAGGCGGTCTCCACGCCCTTCAACACCACCTCCCCGACATCGAAGTTGATCACGCCAACGCACAAGCACTCGCAGAAATTCTGCAGTCCATCCCCGGAATCCGCTTGGACCCATGGCCTGAGACCAACATTGTGTTCTTCGACATCACGGACACGGGGATTAGTGGCACGGATGCGATGGCCCGGCTGCAACAAAATGGCGTTCGTGCGAGCGGAATGGGGGCCACACGCCTCCGGTTCGTAACGCATAGAGACATCAGCACCGCTGACATCCATAAGGCTGGGGTAGCGATCAGAGCCGCATTCACGCCTTAGATCGATCGTTAGAGGTTACTTAAGCGCGGCTAGGACATCTTTGCCGATCAAGAACCAGATGCCGGAAATGCCGGCAAACGTCAGCGCTAAGGCTTCGAAGCGCCCTTGGTCTATTTTCTGGGCGATCTTGCGACCCACAAAACCACCGGCGATTGCAGCCGGAAACAACATCGCGCTCTGGCCCGCTGAGTGCAATGTGATCGTTCCACCATAAATCCCAAATGGCACTTTTACCCAGTTCAGGCAGAAGAAGTACCATGCACTCGTTCCGAGAAATGTCAGCTTCGGGAGCCGCATCGCGATCAGGTAAAGGTTCATCACCGGACCCGCCGCATTGGCCACCATCGTCGTAAAACCAGCGATGAGTCCCACAAAACCCGCTGACCACGGCGGCAATGGTTTCTCTGCGACCCCAGCTGCCGTCATCCGCCTGCGCCGCACCGACAGAAGAACCATCGGGATAATGCTCGCGCCGATCAGCTGCTTCACCGCCTGGTCATTGAGGCGTGACAATGCAAAGGTCCCAACTACAATTCCCGCCAGCGCCCAAGGAGCCAGCTGCAGAATCTTCTTCCAATCAGCCTCGCGGCGATAGGTCAGAACAGCAAGCACATCGGCGCAAATCAGCACCAAAAGCACAATCCCCACTGACTCCCGTGCAGGGAGAAAAAAGGCAAAAAGAGGCACCGCCAAAATACCGAGCCCCGGGATTCCGGTCTTGGACATACCAGCAATAAAGGCCCCGGCGAATGCCAGGGCCCAGTGCCACCAAGGAGATGTGAACGTCATTACGGGGTCAGTATACGCTGGTTCAAGAGGAAGAAAATGACCGCGGCCAGAGCAATCCGGTAGAGGACAAAGCCGGCTGTGGATGCTTTGCTGAGGTAGCGAAGCAGCCATGCAATACAGGCGTAACCAACGAGACCGGCAATCACGGTCGCTACTGCAACCTCTGGCATCGACCAGTTAATGTCAGCATCGGCGCCGTAGACTTGCTCCTTCTTGCCAACCAGGTCTTTCAGCTCGACCAGGCCGCTGAGCAGGATGGCCGGGAGTGACAACAGGAAGGAAAAGCGTACAGCCGCCTCGCGGTCGAGGCCTGTGAAGAACGCACCTGTCAATGTTGAGCCTGAGCGGGATGCACCTGGTATCAGAGCAATGGCTTGGAAGAGACCAACAATGATTCCATCTTTGATCTGGATGTCTTTGCCATCCCGGCGTGGATTCGTCATCCGCTCCGCAAGGCCCATCAGGAGACCCATCACCACCAGCATCGTTGCATTGATGTAGAGGTTGTGCAGGTCCTTCTCGATGAACTTTTTGAGCAAGAGTCCGATGACGCCGATCGGGATGGTACCGATGATCACCGCATAGAACAGCCGTGCTTGGGATGACATTTTGTCACCACCCTTGGACAACGACTTGAACATCCCACCGATGGTGTCAATGATGTCCTTGCGGAAATACACCATCACCGCGATCATCGTTCCGAGCTGTGTAACCGCTGTGAACTGAGCTCCTGGCTTGTGCCAACCGATGAGTTTTGGCACGATGTCAAGGTGCGCCGAGGATGAAATCGGGAGGAACTCAGTCAGTCCCTGCACGACTCCCAGTGTAACCGCTTCAATCCAGTGACCCACGTTGCCAGCCCTCCAGTAAACCCTACGCCTGCTGCGTGTTTGCCTTGACTGCCCGGCTCATATGGTCCGCCTTTCGTTGGCGTGCTTGCTGAGGATACACGTAGTAATGCATCAGGAGCAGGCGAGCCAACGCGGCGACTGGCGCAGCAAGGAACATCCCCATCAGACCAAAGAACTCTCCGCCTACCAACAACGCAATAATCACGATCACAGCGTGCAGGTGCAGGCGGTCCCCGAGAATCATCGGGGTGATGATTTTACTTTCGGCAAGATGCATCAGTGTAAAGAGACCCAAAATGATAATTAGGCTGCCGTAGTTGCCATTTGATGAACATTGAACGAAGACGAGGATACCCAGAGGGATGCCACCGAGGAGTGGGCCAATCACAGGAACAACGCGCGTTACCGCGGCGATGAGGGCAAGGGTTAGTGCATATTTGATCTGGAAGACGCCGAGGAGCAACCCGATCACTACACCTGCGATTGCTGCCAGCACAAACTGTGCGATGAGGAACGAGCGCATAATCATCGCTCCCTCCATCATCACCGCATGTGCCAGACGCTGCTGGCGGACCGGCAGGAAGCGGAGGAACTCTCGCTTGAGGTCACGGCCATCCACGATGAAATAATAGGCCATCACAGGAACGAGGATTAGCTCGACGATATGTGCTGCAGCAGAAAGCGTCTTGGACACCAGACCCGTGAGATAGGTCGTGATGGACTTGCCGATTTCAGGTGACTGCTCTGCCCCGCCCGTCTTGGATCCGCCTCCGCTTTGAGGAGCAAGCTTTTGCACCCAATCCGGGAGGCCTTCCCATGTGGTCTTCAGGTTTTCTGTCTGCTTTGTGATCTGCGCCTGAATGTTCGGCCAGTCATTCACCAGATTTTTGAACTCCACCTGGAACGGTTGGAGGAACACGACAATGATTCCGACAAGCGCTGCCAAGATGGCTGCGAGCACAATCCCTGCGGCGATGGCCCGCCGGGTATGGCGCGGAATTTTCATGAGCGGCTTGAAGCGCATCAATGGATCCACGAACGCGCCCGCTGCACTCGCAAGGATGCCCGCAGCGATCACCGTTGTGACAACGGTCTGCAGTCTCCAGAGTAAGTACAAGATGCCAGCGAGTAACAGGAGTCGAATACTCCGCGCTTTGAAAAATGCCCACATGTGGGTAAAGAAAGCGTGGATGCCAGAGCGGACGATATGTTCCCAATCGTCGCGTGTCAGCTGCCGGGTGTCATTTTCCATCGTTGGTTTCAAATGCCTCTAATATCCAGCTGCGGATTTGCACCGCCGAATCGCCCTGGCCATACGGGCTAACCGCCTGGCTCATCCTCGTATAGACTGCATCATCCGACAAGAGGGCATTTGTTGCGGCTGCAATTTTTGCCTTATCGGTTCCCACAAGCACTGCATTACCGGCATGCACCCCTTCGGGGCGCTCTGTTGTTTCCCGAAGAATTACGACTGGTTTTCCAAGACCTGGCGCCTCTTCCTGTGCGCCGCCACTATCGGTCAGGACAAACGTAGAGCGTCGCATCAGGTGGATGAACGGGAAGTATTCTTGTGGTTCCGTGAGCAAAATCCGTGGATGCCCACCGAGAATCGGAACCACCGTTTCACGAACGACAGGGTTTTTGTGCATCGGGAAGATGACACGCACATGATCATGGTTGGTAACCATTTCGAGAATCGCTTCGCAGATATGCTGCATCGGCTCGCCCCAGTTTTCACGGCGGTGCGCAGTCACCAAA
>CAIYBQ010000219.1 GCA_903924445.1 uncultured Armatimonadota bacterium
AATGTAGACCGGCCGCAGGTCATCAATGGACATTTGTGCACTTTGCGGCAGCAGCTTACCTGAGATCTGGGCGACGATAACGTAGCCAATGCTTCCATAGACCCGCAGCTGTGAGTACGCATCCCCGCTGCCATCCGGGCCGACCAGCCGCCCAATAATCACGCCTCCGACGATATTCAGGTATTGGTAGCCATTAAGGACGACTGCCTGAAGGAGGAAGAACTTCCAAGGCGCCGAGACGTAGGGGAACGCTGCCATCGCCGCCGCGGCCGCGGTCCCACAGATAAACATCACCGGCCGGCGCGCATCCCATTTGTCTGACAGCTTTCCGAGCAGTGGTTGGATACCAAGGCCGGTCAGGAGAGCGCAGCTGGAGACGATGTTGATCTGGAGTGTGGAGAGACCGGATGCTTTCCAAAAGGGAGCTGTGTAAGGCTCGAGGAGACCGTAAACCGATACGGTTACTGCCATCACAAAACTAAGGAGAATACATTTTGCCCAGCTGATACCCGGAAGGATGCTTTCTTTAGCCAGCATCGTGATCCAGTCGTCTGCTTAGGATGGCTTTCCGGTGGCGGAAGGATGGATGTGATTCATCCACAAAGAGGAATAAGATCAGCCCACCGATGCTGGCAACTCCGCTCATCGTAAAGAACATCGCGGGAAAGCCGTAATTTTGCATCATCCAGCCGCAGAGCCACATGCTAAGTGCGGTGGAGATGCCGGCGGTTACGGCGAGGCGTGCCTGCTCACTGCCGCGCTTGGATTCATCGGAGCAGTCATTGATGTAAGCGATCGCGATGGCGCCGACGATTCCGAAGTTCAGGCCATGGAGAGACTGCACGACGGCGGCCCAGAGCGGAGTTGGCGCGTAGTTGTAGGCGATGAGACGAAGGGGCAGTAAGCAGAACGCCAGAAGTAGCGCGGGGCGCCGCCCCGTGCGGTCTGTGAACTTACCGACCTGAAACATCACCAGGACTTCGGTAACCACGCCGAAGGCGAAGAACACGCCCAAGTCGGATGGCTTTGCGTGCAGGACCTCGGTCAGATAGATCGGGAGGTTGGCGGAAACCCCATAAAGCGCACCTTGGTAAAACGCAAAGGCAAGCAAAAAGGGTGGAATCAGCTTTGGCATCGGCTGGCTGTTCTGAACTTTTGATAGCTTGTCGGTTGATTCAGTGTCATCGCTGGTCACCAAGTCGTGGACAATGGTCCCCTTTTTTGGATCAGGAATGCGCGTTGAGAGCAGCCCGATGGCGATGTAAATAATCGGTCCGATGATAAAGATTGGTTGCAGGTCTACAGCTGTGAGCGTGCCACGGTTTGGGAGCAGCTTTCCGCAAACGACAGCTACGATGATGTACGTGATGCTTCCGAGCACCCGAAAGCGTGTATAGGCGCCGCCGCTGCGCGCGGGACCGGCGATCCGCCCGATGATGACGCCAGACACCGTGTTCAGGTACGTGAATCCATTTGTGCCGAAGATCGAAAGAATCAGCAGAATGGTGAACGAGTTTGAGATGGGAAAGAGGCTGTATGCGATGGCTGCGACGATGGCTGCGCCTAGGATGAGTGGTTTACGGGCATCCCATGTATCCGAAAGGCGGCCGATCAGGGGCTGTACGACCATCCCCGACAGCAACGCGATACCGGCGACCAGGTTGATCTCCCATTTACTGAGGCCGGCTGCGAGGAGATACGGGTTTGTGTAGGGCTGGATGATGCCAAAGCTGCCTGTGATGAAGGCCATCATCAGACCCAAAAATATGCACTTCTCCCAAGAAACACCGGGGAGAGGAGAGGGAAATCGTTTCAGCATGCCTTAGGTTTTGTCCAATGTGGCATTACCAACGGCAGTTTGAATCTGCACTGTGGTACCGCCTCCATTGACCATCCCTGCGTAGACGGCCCCCATGTCACCGAGGGCGCGGTTGCTCTTCGGGATGTTCCATGCACAGCGCGCCTTGCCATTTGCGGTCAGCACCGTGGCCAGCATTTTGCTGTTTCCCGGGACCTGAACGGTGACATCGCCGCTGCCGCTTTGGCAAAGCAGCTCCGTCTTTGGGAGCTTGGTAAAGACTGCCTTCAAAATGCCCCTTTGGGTTTGAAGGGTGCACTGGGATGCCTCTAGCAGCGTGATACGGTCGCACTTAATGTCTCCGCTATTGACGGAAATCGTGAGGTCGCCAACCGAGCCATCCATTTCAACATTGCCCGTGCCGACGGTTACCACAGCGCTCTTGCGGATTTTCTGGTCTTTGAGGCGGACAGGTCCGGATTCTGAGCGGCATGTGATGTATGCAAAGTCGCCTTGAAGATTGGTTTCACCCTGGATGATGCTGGTGCTAATCGTAAGGCCGGGAGGTGCGATGATTTCGATGATCAAGCGGACATCCGCTTCTTCTTTGGCATCGATTGCATACGATGGCAGCCGATCGGTCAGCGTGACGGTGCGATCACCAAACTCCACAAGCTCTAGGGAGTCATCGAGGAGCGCACGGGCGATCTCGCGGCGCTTCGCCTTGACGATACGCGTGGTTTTCATCGAGAGTGTTTTCGCCCCATTATTGACCTGTAGGCGAATTTCTCCGACTTGCACGGTGAGTTTGATGGATTGAACGGAGCGTGCCGGGTAGAGCCACGGCATTTCCCGCTTTTCTTCAGCCAAGCGTCCGCGCCGGAGGTTTGTTCGGAGCGGATTTCCCGGCGTTGGTTGCATATATCAAATTACCCCGGGTATGGGGTTTTCGTCACGCTAAGAATTCGGCGAATAGATGTCCGGGATGGCGCGTTATCCCAAGACAAACTTGATAATCAAACCTGCGGTCACCGCGCCTGTCAGGGAACACGCAAAGTTCACGACATCATTGTTGAAGCCTTTGATCCCGCGATACATCCGGGTTCGCTTGCCGCAGTGAAACTTCTTTTCTGTTGTCGTCGAGCAGACAGCGCAGCGCCGAAGCTCCTGAAGCGTAGAGCCAAGCATTGTGTCTGCCGTTGCTCCGAGGAGCCCGCCAAAAATCACCGCAAACGACACCGGACTGGCCACCTGCCACTTTGTTATTGACATCCAAGCGAGAATCGCAAGGGAAATCGCTCCAGCAAACGACCCATAAATGCCCGCCATCGTAATGCCACCGCTGGTTCCCGCGAGAACAGGCTTCCGTGTAAACCAGTCAACAGGATTTGTCCCGTAGGTCCGGCCGATCTCTGTAGACCAGGTGTCCGTCATGGCTGCGGCAATCGCACCGAGCAGCGCCGCGTCCCAGACCGGGTTTCCTTTGCTGACAATAATCATGACTGCGCACAATGCGGCGACGCCACCATTTGCCAAGACCTGCGCCGCATCCCGCTTGTCGCCCTTCGCAACAACATCATCCACGATAGATGCTGGCAAACCCTTCTTTCGGTTACGCGACAAATAGCCACTGGAACCGAAGAAAAACAACAGACACAGCGTTCCGTACCAGGGGGCACACGCGTGAATGATGGCTCCGATGAGAACGGCTGCTACGGCTCCATCACGAGTTAGCAGCTTCAACTTATAGGCCGGTAACACGATACCGGTCGCAAGGAGAAATGCAATTGCAAGGGAAGTGATGGTCATGGTTTGTCGGTATGGAATGGGTACAGAAATCTGCATCACCAGAGCACTATTATGGTGCCCAAAAAGCGTTGTTGGTATGTCTTTGGCAATCGGTGACGGTGAGACAGCGCAAACATCGCGGATGCGTGGTATCACCTTTCGCTGGATGGATGGATTTCTTAGTATCGATAAACCTGCCGGATGGACCTCCCATGATGTGGTTGGCTACATCCGTAAGACCTTCCGTACCAAGCGCGTAGGCCATGCCGGAACCCTTGACCCGGATGCAACGGGAGTGCTCCTTGTAGCCGTCGGAAGCGCTACACGTCTCCTCCCATACGTCCAAACCGAACCAAAAATTTATATTGCTAGTGCCGCCTTTGGCATTGCTACAACCACCGAGGATGCAAGCGGCATCGAAACCGCGCGGGAAACGGCATGTGCGCTGACTGCCGATGCAATCGCTGCTGTGCTGCCTCGCTTTATTGGGGATATTGAGCAGATTCCCCCGATGGTCTCCGCTGTCCACCATAATGGCCAGAGACTCTACGACCTCGCCCGCAAAGGGATTACCGTTGAGCGCGCAGCGCGCACCATCAAGATTTTTGACATCACACAGGGAGATTTCATCCCCGGGGATGTCGCGACCTGCGGCCTGACCATCAGCTGTGGAACCGGAACGTACATTCGTACTCTCTGCGTTGATATTGGTGCGGCTGTAAATCTCCCGGCCCATATGGCCACGCTGCGCCGGATACAGGTTGGTCCACATTTGGCGGATGGCTGTATTGCACCAGACCAGGCTACGGAAGCGCACCTGCGCCCGATGGCCGAGCTCCTCCCAGAGTGGCCTCACATTGTGTGTGATGATGCTGCTTTGACGGCACTTTCCTTTGGCCGTGAGCTGGGTGCAGACTACTTGGATGCATCTAAGTGCGAGCCCGTCGTCGCAAATGATCCTGCAGCACATGCGCTTGGAATCGGACCAACTGGAGAGATTGTCGCGTTGTTAAAGGCTACTCCACGTGGAACTTGGCAGCCGATTCGGGTGTTCCTTGATGTCGAAGGGAGCCCAAAACGTGGCTAAACCAACATCTGTAGCGGCTCTTGGAATCTTTGATGGCGTTCACCTCGGACATCAGGAGCTCTTGAAGCAGGCGGCATTACTTGCGGAAGAAATAGGGGCTACCCCGATGGCGGTGACTTTTGATCCGCATCCCCAGGCGCTCCTCCGCCCCGAAATGGCTCCTAAGCTCCTGCAAACCATTACCTCCCGGGTTCAGTTCCTCCATCACTACGGCGCGTTGCGTGTGGATGTGATTCCCTTTACACCCGAGTTTGCCGGGCTCGAACCGGAGGCGTTTTTAGCATCCATTTGCGATGGCCAGGCAAATGTTGCCGGAATCGTTGTGGGCGTGGACTTCCGCTTTGGAAGAGGCCGCAGCGGGGATACGGCGACCATCACCGCGTATGCGAAGGAACGCGGGATTGCGGTTCGGGTTGTGGATGAAGTGATGCACGCGGGGATCGCCGTGCGTTCGACGGCTGTTCGGTCAGCCCTTGCTGGCAATGCCATTGATGCTGTAACGGCGCTACTTGGGCGTCACTGGAGCCTAACGGGTGGCGTTGTGCGCGGAAAGCAGCTGGGGCGCCAGCTTGGCTGGCCGACGGCAAATGTTGCCCACGGGAATGATTTGGCGATGCCGATGCCGGGTGTCTACGCCGGCTGGGCGCAAGGCGCCTTCGGCCGCCGCTTGGCCGCTGTGTCCATCGGGACCAATCCCACCGTCTCCGAAGGCAACCCAGTCACCTTTGAGGCCTACTTGCTCGACTTTGATGGCGACCTCTACGACACCGAGCTCACCGTTGGATTAGTCGCTCACATCCGGGGGACTCAGAAATTCGCAAGCCTCGATGCCCTGAAAGCACGCATCGCGGAGGATGTCACAGAGACCCGCCGCCTAATGGCCGGAACTTTGTGGGAGAATGTCTCCGAACATGGATAGCGCGTATTACCACCAGATGTACAAACTCGAGGATGGCCACTGGTGGTTTATCGCGAGGCGTGAGTTTGCACGGACCCTGCTGAAACAAGCCCTTGGGCCACAGGAGCAGCCGCGGATTCTGGATCTTGGCTGTGGAACCGGCGGCATTCTCGACTCGCTACGCGGTATCGGACCCACAACCGGCGTGGATGTCGAACCGATGGCCCTCGACTTCTGCCGCGAACGCGGCCACGCGGATGTCATCGAAGCAAGTGGCACCGAACTGCCATTTAAGGATGCCTGCTTTGATGCGGTGGTCGCCCTCGATGTCTTTGAACACATCGATGATGACTGTAAAGCCATGCAAGAAGCCTTTCGAGTCCTAAAGCCGGGAGGCGTCGCGGTCATCACCGTACCGGCGTATCAAGGCCTTTGGAGCCGCCACGATGTCGCACTCCATCACCACCGGCGCTACACGCTCGGGTTGCTCTCGCAGCGCCTAACGGATGCGGGATTTGCCGTTCAGCATCGAACCTACACGGTTTCAAGCTTGTTGCCAATGACCTGGTTTATTAGGCGGGTCCTCGGGCCATTCCGTAACGCGGGCGCTCCCGTCTCCGACATCAGGGCGACTCCGCCTTGGCTCAACCAGCTCTTGCTTGGGATACTGCGCTTGGAAAACTCCATCGCGAGCTGCTGTAGTATCCCGTTTGGTGTGACAGCGGCGACCGTTGTGCGCAAACCGAGTGCCTAAAACCCCCTTGATACAATAACGCGTGACTACGCAACGTACCGCAAGCATTCAGCGCGCAACATCCGAGACATCAATTGACCTCTCCATCAACCTCGATGGACAGGGCACATCCACCCTCACCACTGGCGTCGGCTTCTTCGAGCACATGCTCACCCAAATCGCCCGGCATGGGCTGGTTGATCTGACCATCAACGCAAGCGGGGATCTGCACATCGATGACCACCACACGGTCGAGGATGTCGGGATTGTCCTCGGGATGGCGCTGCGGGAAGCGCTTGGCGACAAGTCGGGTATTGCCCGCTACGGGGATGCGACGGTCCCAATGGATGAAGCCCTCGTCCTGTGCGCTCTCG
>CAIYBQ010000220.1 GCA_903924445.1 uncultured Armatimonadota bacterium
ACCTTGGCACGCACTGCATACTGTGCAGATCCATCCGCGATCATCAACACCAACCCTGACTCTGGTGATGGAATGAACATCCCTGCAGGTATCGCTTGTGGCGATATCGCAGCATGGATCACTGCAAACTACCCAGCATGTGGCACAACTGGAACCTCCAACTGCTTCCACGGTCAATAAGTTAGTGACTTGGCCGGTCTGTCCTTTGGAAACATTGGGCAGGCCGGTCTTGTTTTAACGGAGAAACTTAATGAAGAAAACCCTTTTGATTGCCATGCGTGGTCTTATGGCGTTAATGGCTGTCGCACCGATGTTGGCTGGTTGCGGTGACAAGACGGTCACAGAACCGGGAAAAACCGATACACCCGAGATGAAAGAGCAGCGCCAGAAAAAAGATGGCGATTAGCCGAGATTTCGTCGGCCTCGCTTACTTGTTGTTGAACGCCGGGAGCATACTGCCCCCGGCGCTCATTTTTATATAGCGTGAGAGTTAGGATTTCTGGATGAAGACCCGTCGTAACCTGCGATTCGCACCAATCATTCCGTTTGCTGCATTGGCATTCCTTGCCCCAGCTGCTGCTGCACCACCAAAGTCCGCTTCGGCCAAGGCCAAGCCTATTGTGAAAGCCGCACGACCTGTTGTCGACTTCACACGCTACGGGAACCCCGCTGGAACCCGCCAGGCAAAGGTTGTTGCAGGAGATGTTGGTGTCCTTCCAAACGGTCGCCTGCTCAATCCAACAGGCGAGCGCCTCTACACCGCAGGCAGTGACCTCTTTGATCTGTCCCTCAGCCCGGATGGCAAGACGCTTGTCGGTAACTACGATGGCGGCATGACTATTTGGCAGCGAAACACCCCGGGCGGCATCCCACGCGTCATCACCCAGAAGAACATGGGCTTTGCCGGCGCCTTTACGCATGGTGGTGCACAGTACATCGTCTCGAATGGTGATGCTGGCCACGGTATTTCCATTTACGATGCAACCAGCTGGTCCCTCCCAAGCGCGCCGGGAACAACCGACCGCAAGGTCATGAATGTCGACCAGGAGCCCCTCTTTACGATTCCGGCCGACAAGGAAACCTACATCCAGGACATCGTCCTCGCACCGGATGGCCACACAGTGTACGCCCTCGATGTCGCACGCCAGCGCGTGATTGTGTTTGACCTCACGGAAAAGAAGGTCATCGCCGATGTCGCAGCCGGACGTCAACCGTACGCCCTTGCACTCAACGCCGATGGTAGCCGCCTCTTCGTCGCCAACATCGGTATCTTTGACTACTCTCTCGTTCCGCCTCCGGCGGAAGGCAGCGGCTTTAGCAAGCGCGGACTGCGTGTTCCTCCGTTTGGTTTCCCATCCAAGGAAGCCGAAACCGGTGTCCAAACAGAAGGCCGCTTTGTTCCAGGTCTTGGCTCGCCACGCGTCCCGGATGCACAAAGCCTTTGGTCCTACGATGTCCGCAAGCCAGCAAGCCCGACGGTCACAGGCAAGGCCAAGACCGGTATCCTCATCCACGCACCTGCCGACAACGGCAAGTCCGTCGGTGGCTCGTCGCCAAATGCGCTGTACATCCACGGGAATAACATCTGGGTGTCGAATGCAAACAACGACACCGTTCAGGCATTCGATGTACGTACCCTCAAGCTCAACAAGACCATTAAGCTGACTCCAACAAAAGAGCTTTCCCGTCTGCGTGGAATCATCCCAACCGGGATGGTGATGAACCGTAAAGGTACGCGTCTCTACGTCGCCGAAGCGGGAATCAATGCTGTCGCAGTCATCGACCCTATAAAGGGAACCGTCCTTGGACACATCCCGACCGGCTGGTATCCAACCCAGCTAGCCCTTGGGCCATTCGATGAAAAGCTCTTTATCGCGACCCAAAAGGGCATCGGACGTGGACCACGCGGCTACAAAAGTCTCCGCCCGAAAACCGATGAGCGCTTTGGCCTCGGCGATATTCCTGGAATGGTGGATGTCATCTCCACGCCGAAGGATGTCGACCTCGCTAGCATGACGCGTAAGGTCCTCGACTATAACGGCTTGCTGCCGGTTGCCGCGAAGCGTCCTGAGATTCCAAAGGATGTCCAGTACGTGGTCTTCATCACCAAGGAAAACCATACCTTTGATGGCATTTTTGGCACACTCGAAGGGGCGGATGGTGATCCTGACTACGCAGAGTTTGGGGACAAGGGCTGGATACGTGAGAAGGGCAAGACTGAGCGCCTGCCGATCATGCCAAACCACCTCAAGCTTGCCCGCCAGTTCGCGGTCAGCGATAACTTCTACATGGAGCCTGAGGCATCCGGGGATGGCCACCGCTGGCTGGTTGGCGTTTACCCAAGCATTTGGACCACGCGTGTCTATTACTCGGGTTGGGGCTTTGCGCTGAGCGAGTCTGCACGGGGACGGATGATTTCCTTTGGCTCCAATGGTTCGCAGATTCCTGAGGACTACCTCGAGAACGGCTCGCTGTGGGAGCATCTTGGGCGTGGTGGTATTACCTTCCGCAACTACGGCGAAGGCTATGAGCTTCCACACAACGATGAAGGTACGGCTGACTCTAAGACCGGCGCCAACATGCTGATCAACTTCCCGATGCCGAAGATTCTCTTCGACAACACCTGTTTTGAGTTCCCTGCGTACAACAACAACATCCCGGACATCGCCCGTGCAGACTGGTTTATGGATGATGTGACCAAATACCGCAAGACCCATAAGGGTGCGCTGCCACGCTTCCTGAACATCGCAATCTGTAACGACCACGGTGCGGGAGCCAATGCGAGCCGTGGGTATCCATATACATCCAGCTATATGGCGGACAACGACCTCGCACTTGGTCGCATCATGGAGTTCCTCTCCAAGCAGCCTGAGTGGAAGAAGATGGTCGTGTTCGTAACGCAGGATGACTCGGGTGGAGATGGCGACCATGTCGACCGCCAGCGCTCCTTTGTGCTTGGGCTTGGCCCATGGATCAAGCCTGGTTACGTCAGCCATGACCATACCAGCATCATGAGCATCCACAAGACCATCTACCGGATCTTTGGCCTTGGACCAAACAACCTCTTCGATGCGGTGACAACCGACCTCAGCGACATGTTTACGGATAAGCCAAACTTTGCTCCGTACAAGCATGTTGCTAGTGATCCAAGGGTGTTCAAGCCTGAAGACACCATGGATCCGGATGACCCTGAGTTCAAGAAGCGGCGTGGTGAGCGTCCTGCGATGCGCATGGATGATCCGAAGTGGATTGAGAAAATGCGTGAGGAAAGTGCAATACCTCAGCGCCAACAGCAGGGCGAGAACTAATCAGATGGTCACGCCTCACAATCGCAATGTTAAGGAAATGTTGAGAGATTGTGGGGCGGGACCGTTTATGGTCAGCGCTCTCTTTGTCTCAGCACTCCTGACAGGATGTTCGAACAAAACCACATCGGCTCCGCAGTCAAGTCAGAACATCTTTGACGATGTAACGACAGCTGCGGGGCTTTCGTATGTCTGGGAGCAGCCAAAAGGTAAATCACCTCTAACCATTCTCGAAACGATAGGCAATGGTGCAGCTTTTCTTGACTTTGACCAGGATGGAAACCTCGATATCCTCCTCGTCGGAGATATAACCGCCCTCTATACAGGGGATGGACGTGGTGCATTTAGAGACATCAGTGTAGCCGTCGGGCTTGGCACAGTAACAGGCAAACACCTCGGCTGCGGGGTTGCTGATATCGACAATGATGGCTATCCCGACATCTATTTGTCAGGTTACAAAACCGGGCACCTCCTTCGAAATGAAGGCGGGAAACGATTCGTAAATGCATCCGCGCAATCGGGCATTCCTGTGCAACCTTTCGGTACGGCGGTTACGTTTGCTGATATCGACTCGGATGGCTTACCGGACCTCTATGTCGGCAACTATATTCGTTTCGATGCCACCAGCATCCAGGCTTGCCAGCGGGGCGCTACGCTGACGAGCTGCCCTCCCGGCGCCTACGATGGCATCAGCGGTCATCTCTACAAGAATCTCGGGAAAGGTCGTTTCGCGGATGTCACATCCAAGTGGAATGCAACCCTTAGGCAAGGCAAAACGCTGGGGGCGGCATTCGCACCGCTTGGCGGAACCCCAGGTCGACAATCGCTTGGAATTGCAAACGATGAGGTCCCAGGTGAGCTCTTCCGACATAACGGCAGCTCCTTCAAAGCCACCGGGCAACAAGCGGGAATCGCGTACTCAAGTGTTGGTGTTCCACATGCCGGGATGGGGCTTGACTGGGGGGATGTCAACAACGATGGTCTCCTCGACCTCGCGATGATGACATTTTCCACCGAGACAAAGCCGATTTACGTGTCAGATGCCAATGGTTTCTTCACAGACTTTGCTGCACAGCTGGGCGTCGCGGCGGAGCTCAACCCCGATGTTGCATTTGGTGTGAAGTGGCTGGACATCGATAACGATGGCTGGTTGGATATGCTCGTGACAAATGGACACACGGCAGACAACATCGCTCAAACGGGTAGTGGTGAGGTGTATCGCCAACCAATGGCTCTGCTGCGCAATGTAGAGGGAACCAGGCTTACACGAATCCGAGGCGCTGCGCTGGACAAACCGATTGTTGGCCGCGGGCTTGCAACGGGGGATTTTGACAATGATGGCGGCATCGATGCCCTTGCTGTCGACAGCGCGGGAGCGCCTGTCCTCCTTCACAACGCCTCGAAGGGACGCGGCCACTGGCTTGGCGTGAAGCTGATCGGACACAAGAGTGGCCGGGATGCCTACGGCGCGCTTGTAGTGCTCAAATCCGGCGAGAAAACCCTGACGCGCCACCATCACGCAGATGGCAGCTATTTATCATCCAGTGACCCACGCGTTCATTTCGGGCTTGGTACAGCGATCAATGTCACCGAGCTGACAATCCACTGGCCAAGCGGTACCAAGCAAAGTGTCAAAGTGGATGCTGTCGATCGCTACATCACCGTGGAGGAAGCCAAGTGAACCGCGCTTTGATTGGCGGAATTGTGGCCGCGTGTCTCATCGGTGGAGTTGGAATCAATCAGTGGAACTCAGCAAGGCATCAAAGTTGGTTGCTGCACGCAAGCAAGCAAGCTTTGGATCAGTATGTCTCTGCGCATCCGGATGACATGTCCGCCAAGGTACGCCTTGGCCGACTGAATGTTGCCAACAAAGATCCTCGTGGGATAGATCTTCTGAAGGCTGCCGCGGATGCACCTTCGGAAGACGAAGCCGTGTGGTTCGCCTACGTGGATGCGCTTATCGATCCCAGTGAAGCGATGTCAAAAATCGAGACCTATCTCAAGGTCCTCCCTGAGTCAACAAAGCTGCGTACCGCTAAAGCCCGGCGGATGGTGGAGCTTGGCGACCCCAATGGTGCGCTTAGCCTCGCGGATGAGCTCATTAAGGTGTCCGGCAAAAATGCGGATCTTCTCCGTGTGCGTGCGGATGCCTTTATGCTGCTCCGCCGCGTGAATGAGGCATCGGATGCGCTTCAGGCGGCGATAAAGCTTGATGACCGTGCTGAGTTACGCCTGCTCCTTGCGATGACGCTTGTTCCACAGCAGCGCTACCGTGAGCTGCGGGATGTTTGTCTTCCGATTGTTGCAAAAGGGGATGCTGGCATTGCTGAAGGACACGCTGTTCGCGCTCGTTTATACCTTGCAGGGGCGGCGCTAAATCTTGCAACGCCAGTTGATGACATTAAGAAGACAGCTGCTGATCTGGAGGACTTGCTCAGAAAGACTGCTTTCCTCGAGCCCCAGGAGCAGTTTTTGCCTTTCTACTTTCTGGGGGAGAGCTATATGCGGACTGGGCGCCCCGCCGATGCACAGCGCGTTCTCACGCAAGCCGTAACCATGGCCCCGCAGTTCCCGGCTGCCCTCTACTCACTTGCACGCGCTGTTCAGGCATCCAAGGATGAAGCTACGGCAGCGCTGCTTTTCAAACGGCACGCTAAGCTCACATCCCTGCTAAGTGAGATCGACAGCCTCAGCACCCGCGCACAGGAAAAGCCCTCCGATGCCGTGCTTGCTAAACGGTTGACGGATGTGCAGGATAGCTTGGATAACCTTCTCAAACAGCCGCTGCCTAAGCTTGCTGGAAACTAGCGGATATGGCGCATCGTGCTACGGATCGAAGCGTTTCCATGTGCCTTCTGAAACCACATCTACTTTGCCGTCTACAACCTTGATCGCCGTTTCATCATCAATCACATAGCACGGAATTCCCATGCCTGCTGCCCATCTCTCTGCGTTCACAAGTCTGTTATCTGGCAAGTCTGGGTGATCCAGATGTGGGAAAATCGCAAAGTCGACCAGCCCAAGCGTCGTGTCGTTTTGAGGGGCATCAGCTCCACGCGCGGGGTCCATCCAGCCAACAAAGTCACCGCCAATACGCGGCGCCATCACCATACTCCCCGCACTTAGGCCGACCCAAATTGTCTCATGGAGGTCTGGGAGCAAATCCATCATCCCTGATGCGTGCATCCAGTGGGCCAAGTATCCGGCATCCCCGCCAGCGACCAAAAGCACATCGGCCTCGCGGACCTTTGGTATCCACAAATCCGTTGGCAAACTTGGAAGAGCGGTCACCTCCAGCACACCGACAGACTTCCAACCGAGCTCTGCCATAGGAGTACGTGGCTCATTCCCACTAATGAAATCCCAGACCTTCGTGCCGGGGCCAACCCACGGATGACCGTACATCGCGGTGGGAATACAGAGGGCACTTGATTCGTGAATGGGTTTGCCAAGGAGGTTTACAAGCGCTGCCTTGATGCTGTCATTCTTGATACCAGCGGATGTAAGCAAGAGTTTCATGGGGTTCTAGCCCTTGACGGCGCCCGCCGTGATGCCCTTTGTTAGGTGTCGCTGAAGGAGTAA
>CAIYBQ010000221.1 GCA_903924445.1 uncultured Armatimonadota bacterium
ATCGCACCGATGAGCTCGCCCGTAGCCGTTAGCGTGATGGCAAAGGTTGTGTGATTGCGCTCTTCCTCCGCAGGATGTCCGGCAATCCAGCCAGCTGCGCCATCCGTTGGGTATGGATGCGGCACGGCAAGCGTCGTCTTTGCGACCTCATAGTCGGAGACCAACCGGGTTACATCATCGGCATCGTCGAGGCTAAAGCCACGCAGCGTCAATCGTTTTGTCGTGATGTCAGATGCCATGCACCAGTAAACCAAACTCTGACTGTGCCGGCACCCATGCAGGATTCTGACATCAAAAATCCGAACGGCTGTCTATGGCATTCAAACCCAGTGTTCTTTGTGTTGTTGTCTCGACGCTGATCGGTACTGCCCTGCCGATTAATGCCCTTAGCAATAAACCTCAAGAGCAAGCCAAACCAGAGAGCAAATCGAATCGCTACAACGTGCTGTTCATCGCCGTGGATGACCTCCGTCCCGAGCTGGGTTGTTACGGCGTCAAGGATGCTCAGTCACCCAACATCGATGCGTTTGCGAGGACAGCCATCACCTTCCGGCGGCACTACGCTGCCGTTGCGACGTGTGGTGCGAGCCGGTACGCGCTGCTTACGGGGCGTTCACCTGCATCATCCGGGGTTACGCAGAGCAATGAAGCGATGTACCAGGGTGGGTCTGCATTCAAGCAGGCATCGCTTCCAGGTGCGCAGACCATGCCGGAGCTGTTTCGGCGCAGTGGCTACGAAACGGTTTGTATCGGGAAGATTTCGCATACTCCAGATGGCCGTGTCTATGGCTACGATGGCTCAGGGGATGGCCACGCGGAGCTCCCGAATGCTTGGGATCGCCTCTCGACACCATTTGGAGAGTGGCAGCGGGGCTGGGGAGTGTTTTTCGGCTATCCGGGTGGGCGCCATCGCGAGGATGGCAAAGGCAATAACGCGATTCTTGATTTCACCGCCACTAAGGACGATGAGCTTCCGGATGCTCAGCTCGCTAAGGCTGGTATGGATGAGCTTAAGGCTCTGACAAAGGCATCCAAGCCCTGGTTTATGGGGGTTGGATTTTATAAGCCGCACCTTCCATTTACAGGGACAAAGTCCGACTGGGATGCGATTAAGCCTACGCGTGTCATTAGCGATGTAAGCGGTGCGAGACCGAGTGGCCCTTATTGGCATGAGAGTGGTGAGTTTTACAAGTATCAAATGCCTTGGGAAAAGACGCGCCCTTTGTCGGCTGCGGCAATCGTGGATGCCCGCCGGGCTTATCTTGCGAGTATTCGCTACGTTGACCGCCAAATTGGCAAAGTATTGGGAGCGCTAAAAGCATCCGGTCAGGATAAAAACACGATTGTCGTGCTCTGGGGCGATCATGGCTGGCATCTTGGTGAGCAGCAGATTTGGGGTAAGCACAGCGTTTATGAGCGTGCGATGAACAGCACGCTGATGGTGCGTATCCCACAGATGCCTACTGCTGGCAAGCTTTCGGATGCTCTCATCAGTTCCACGGACATCTACCCAACGTTACTCGAGCTTTGCCAGCCAGCGTTTCAAAATGTCTCCGCACCCCTGGATGGCCGTAGCTTTGTAAAGGTCCTCGATGGCAGCCAGACCCAACATCACGATGCAGTATTGAGCTATTGGGGTAATGCGATTGGTGTGCGGAATGCGACGCATCGGCTTCTCGCGCGCCGGGATGGCAAGGGTGGATTTACGGACATTGAGCTGCACGACATGCGCACTGACATCGACAGTACGGCCAATGTGGCAGCTACAAACCAAGCGATTGTGTCGGAGCTGGTTGCAAAGCTGCCGGCGCGACGGCCTGTCCCCAAGCGTCCGTAGAGCGTTTACATTGATGTAAGTTCGCCAAGCACGGGAGGGCGCAGCGGCCCTCCCGTACGCGGAATTGTGTGTTCAGAAATTCAGCCATTTCCCACACCAGTCTGGCGGCGCGTAGCGCGGTGGAACGTTGAGCGGGAGGGCCGGGAGACGAAAGTGCAACAACCAACATTAGTGGTGTCAGTGAGTACCGGCGACTTCGGCAAACACGCGAGGCATCCACCCCGTAAGCGGAAAGTAATGCGTAACCGAGGGCAGGCACAGAGGCCTGCCCCTACGAATGGCTATCGGGCATCAACAGCGCAAGCGAACTCGAAATCCGTTACAACGGGAGGGCACAGCGGCCCTCCCCTACACGGAATTGTGTGATCAGGGAGTCAGGCGATTGGGCAGGCGCAGTGACCTGCCCAATCGAACAATTATTACTTACTGTGTCAGCTCATCCCAAATGATGCGCATATCTTCGCCGTAAACATCCGCGCCGCCGCAGGCCTTTGTCCCACTGACGTACGGCCGCTTGTCTGCCGGGAAGCCGGCATGTGCATTGCCTGACTGGTCATCCCGGATGAAGTGAAATGCGATTCCAGCCCGGTCGGCACCCGTTGTATTCGCACCCGTCGCATGCGGCGTTCCATAACAGAAGAAAATCGCCGTTCCGGCCTTGACTTCTAGAGATGTTGCATTAGTTTCATCCGGGTAGCAACGAATATGGTGATCACTCTCGAGGTCTCGTTCATGATCGAGCGGTGTGGTAAACGCTGCTGGGATGACCTTGAGGGTTCCATTTTCGATATTCGCATCGTGGACGGCCGTCCAAAGAGCGGTACCGGCAATAGGGTCTGCGATTTCGAAGTAGGCATTATCCTGATGCCAGTTTGTGCCGCTTCCGTGTCCGGCAGGTTTTAGGAAGACCTGGTCGAGGTGTAGGAGGGATGATCCTCCTAGGAGTGCGCCGATGGCATTGCCAACTCTGGATGCAAATGGCATCGCTTGAAACAGACGGGAATGTGGCCACATCGGGCACAGCTGAAGGTTTTCTCTGGTGGTGGATGGTGTCTGACCATCTCCATCGGTGGCGACATTGTGCAGCAGTCCGCTGCTGCGGAGGCGGGCAAGCTCATCCCGCATATCGGAGATTTCTCCGGGTGTCCAAAAGTCTGGAACCACGAGATAGCCCTGTTCGCGGAAGAATGCGACCTGGGCGGCAGTGATCATAACGCTCATTGTGAGGTTATTCCCTTCTCCTCATTGAGAGGCAATTTGAGTATGCCACTGGAATGCTGGAAATCACATCGGTGACTTGGCAGAGCTAAGTATTTGTTTGCATCGCGGGGCCTACGAAGTTTCGATTTCCACAAGATTTCTAATGTCAAAAACAACGGGGACTAGACTCTATCAAGTGCGGAATGAGGCAATTTGAGGTTGCCACTGGAAGGTTGAAAATTACATCGGTACCTTGGCGGAGCTAAGTATTTGTTTGCATCGCGGGGCCAATGAAGTATCGATTTCCACAAGATTTCTAATGTCAAAAACAACGGGGACTAGACTCTATCAAGTGCGGAATGAGGCAATTTGAGGTTGCCACTGGAAG
>CAIYBQ010000222.1 GCA_903924445.1 uncultured Armatimonadota bacterium
TACCGGGTTGAATGCCATCAGAATTTCGGAGATGTCACCGCCGCCGCCACCGCCGGTTTCGGTCGTTGATTCGGCCGTTTCCTGAAGGTGTGGTGCAAGGGTGCGGAGATAGGCCATGATCGACCAGCGGCTAAAGCCACCGGGCAGGGATGGTACCCAGCTCTCCCAACCGAATGCAAACAACAACCCGTACGAGAGAGGCTTGCTGAGCAGAGTGGCGAGCAAGAGGAACAGGGCTCCATATGCTGCTGCACCGAGTGGGATGATCTTGATGTCACTCATCAAAGGAACACCCGACAGCTTCGTGCCGAACATCGCCAGTGCAAGCAGCACCTCACTGATGCTCACCGTTACCGTGATAGCAAGCCAGGCCCCGAGGTACTTTGCAAGCAGAATGCGCCAGCGGGGAATGGGGCGTGTGAGCAAGTAGACAATGGTTCGTCCTTCGAGCTCTTGGCTCAGAACACCTGTGCCGTAGATAACGGACAGAATCGTCAGGATAAATCCGAAGACCAATCCTGCAGCCAGCGTGTTGTAGGACTCGAGCGCTTCGAAGCGTTCTCCAGCAGCGGATTTCCAAATGAGTCCGATGATGGCCGGGAGGACCATCAGGAACAGCGCGATAAAAATCCGACGGCTGCTCAGGACATCCTTGAGCGCATTAAGAAAGAGGCGAAAATCGGCTGTCATGCGCTCACCAGATAGCGGAAGACCGCTTCCAAATTATTGTCAGGTGCCTGGAAGACATCCACTTCAAAGCCACCATCCAAAATGATGTCCGCCAGGTTGCTGTAGAACTTTTCCGGTTGCGCCGTCTCAACTTCCACCACGCGGTGGTTGTCTTGTGGCATCCGGGCACTGATAACTGTGTCATCGAGTAACAACGCCCCAGCCAGCTTGCGCGGATTATCTGTCGTAAGCGTGATGCGGTGCGGGTGTGAGTCAATCTGTTTCCGGATGTCCCTGATACCGCCCTGCGCGAGGAGGCGCCCTTTGTACATCACCAGAATACGGTCTGTAATCTGCTCAACCTCGTAAAGAATGTGGCTGCTTATCAGCACACACATCCCTTCCTCTGCAAACTGCTGGTAAAGATTCACCATGTCCCGACGGCCAAGAGGGTCAAGACCATTGAGAGGTTCATCCAGGACGAGGACCTTTGGGTCATGCACAATCGCCTGTGCGACCTTGATACGCTGGCGCATTCCCTTGGAGTAGCCACCCAGCTTACGGTCACAGCGATCGGACATCCCAACGCGGTCGATACTGTTTTGTACCCGTTGAGTTTTATCCTGGCCCTTGTAGCCGCTCAGGGTTGCCATGAGTTCGACAAACTGCCGCCCGGTCATGTCCTCGTAGAAATTATCAATTTCCGGGCAGTAACCAAGGTTACGTGCAACGCGCGGATTAGAAAATGGTTGCTCACCGAGGACAGCAATGCCACCCGTTGTCGGCTTAATTTGGCCAGTGACGAGCTTTAGCATCGTGGACTTCCCAGCACCGTTTGGCCCGAGGAGTGCTGTTAAACCCTTAGGAATGGTAAAGGACACATCATTGAGGCCAATGACCTGGCCGTACCAGCGTGAGACGTGTTCGAAGTGGATGGTATTGTCGACGTTCATCCTGAAACGACCTCCACTGCGCGGATTTTGGCCCGTGCGATGCCAATGGGCAGGATTATCATCAGGAGCCCAATGCCAACCAGAGGTAATGGATAGGGTGCCTGCAACCGCTTACGCAGCTTTTTGGGGCCACCAGCCATCACCTTCTTGGGGTCAACATCGAGGAGCTCCATTGAGAGGCCATCCGCGACGCCGCGCACCGAGATGTGTTGCACCGTGATTGCCCGGCGTACCACGGCTTTGCCAGCACCGAGGTCCTGATCAAGCGTTGCATTACGGAACATCAGGAAGCCAGCTGTGTTGGAGACAGTCAGCAAAATGAAGGTGAATGCTGCAAACAGCGAGCCGGCAAGGCGGGCATTTTTTGTACATGCCGAAAAGCCGATCA
>CAIYBQ010000223.1 GCA_903924445.1 uncultured Armatimonadota bacterium
CCTTGAGCAGGTGCTCGGGTTCACCGATGGCGAGATTGAAGCATCCGATGTCGAATCGGTCCTCGGACTACTGGAAGCCGACCATTTGTATGCATTAACGCAGGCGATGGCTACCGGCGACATGTCAGGTGCAATCCAACTGGCGGATGAAATTCTCGATGAAGGCAAAGATGCCCGCTCAATTTTGAGGTCAGTCGCAAGTCACCTGCGAGACCTCTTGGTGTACCAACTTTCCGGTGCGGCGGTGTTTTCAGACCGCACGGAAGATGAGCGTAACAAGCTCGCGCAGTTCACCAAAGGTATTGGAAAGCAGGTTCTGCTAAACGCCCTCGACACAATCCACAAAGCACAGGCAGATCTCCGCTGGAACCAGCAACACCGCCTCGTGATTGAGCTTGCATTTGCACGGGCCTGTAGTCCAGTCGAACAGCTTGCCCCACAGGTACCCACTGTGGCTACATCGCAACCGCGGCAAATGGAAACACCGAGCGCACGTCCACAGCCAACGCAGGACCATGCTGTGCCATCGTTCCGCGCAGCGATCCCTACAGACCAAAGTCGTGCGGTGACGACACCGCCGGCTGCGAGTCCGACCGAAGCAGCCCCTATCGCTCAGCAGTCTGCGCCTGAACCTGGGAATGCCCCAGTCGTACCGGCTGCGCTTGCAGCGATTCGTGCTGCGCGGGCAGCGGGCCGGGCAGCACCGGCTCCCACGACACCCGATGTGCAACAGCCTACACCACGAGTGGAAGCGTCTGCTCCAGTCCACCACGAAGAGTCACCAATGCCTCCGAGCAAAGTGGCTGTAGGTCTGGAAGCAGAGGCGACATCCAGCTGGTCACTCAACGATGTCCTTGGAGTTTGGCCATCGTTTCTCTCTGCAGCGGAAGCAATCAGCAAGCGTGCCGGTGTGATGTTGGCATCCGCGCGACCAATCGGCGCATCGGATGGCGTCGTTGAAATTGCGTTTCACAGCTCAGCACATAAAGACATGATGAGTGATCAAAAGCAATCGGACTTTGTCCGCAAAGTGCTTGGCAGGTCGCTTGGATTAACCGAACCTATCCGTGGTGTGCGTTTTACCCTTGAAGTCCCCGCGGTCGTGCCACCGGACACAGGCGCTGGGAATAAATCAGAAGGCGACACCACAAACGATGCATCCGGCAGTGCACGCAGCGCTAATGATGATGAAGCAGTAGCAAATGCTGGTGCACCGGATGACCCCCTGTTGCGAGAGGTCCTTGAGGTCTTCGGGGGCAAGATGTTGGAGCATCCAATACACTGATCGCATACAAAGCAATTTGAAAGTGAGTTTATGACAATGGCAAATCCATTTAAAGGTTTGGGCGGCGGCGGTGGAAACCCACTTGGCGGTGCAGGCATGGCCAAGATGATTGAGCAGGTTCAGAAGAAGATGTACGAAGATGCGGAAAAGATGCAAGAGCGTCTTGAAGCGGCACGTATTGAAGGTGCCGCTGGCGGTGTAATCAAGGCTGTTGTCGATGGGAATGGTCACCTGATGTCGCTAACTATCAGCAAGGATGCAGTGGATCCGGATGATGTCGAGACATTGCAAGAGCTGATCCTGACCGCTGTCAACGGCGCTATCAATACTGCAGAAGACTTGCGCAACGATGAGCAGCGTAAGCTCATGCCAAATATCCCAGGTCTTAACCTCCCAGGACTTGGCTAGGCACACAAAAGCTTGTCATCCTATGCGCGTCCGTTTGCCAGATTGGTTGCGGAATTTGAACGTCTGCCAGGTGTTGGTCCCAAGTCGGCCCAGCGCCTGGCTTTTCATATCCTGAAACTAGATACCGAAGCAGTACAACGTCTGGTTTCGGCCATTGAAGATGTCAAAGCAAATATGAGGCAATGTTCTGTGTGCTTTCACGTCACAGATCAAGAGCTGTGTGACATTTGTTCGGACCAGCGGCGCAATCAGGCAATCCTGTGTGTCATCGCTGAATCGCGTGACCTCATTGCACTTGAAAAAACTGGTGAGTTTCGAGGAAGGTATCACGTGCTGGGCGGCCTTCTCGCACCAATGGATGGCGTGGGTCCTGAGCAGTTACGTATTCGGGAGCTGCTCAATCGCCTAGCAGAGGCATCCTACGATGAGCTTGTCATCGCCACGAATCCAAGCATCGAAGGGGATGCGACGGCACTCTACCTTGCAAAGTTGTTGAAACCTTTCGTCGGCAAGGTGTCTCGGATTGCACATGGCATCCCCGTTGGTGGGGATATTGATTACACAGATTCAGCCACGCTGATTCAGGCATTTGATGGGAGACGGGAAATTTGATGGCTTCGCTCAGGTTCGCAACGATATTGGGACTGGCTGCTTTTGTTTCCGTGTTGAGCCCGGCGTTCGCAGCTCCCCAAGACACTCCGAAGGCATCGTTCCGTCTTGCAAAAGATAATGAATATCTTTTCCTTACCGTCAAGGTGGAAACGACAGATATTCAAGGCTTGACAAAGGGACTTAGCCCACAGAGCATCCCGGCAATCCTAAAAGATGACTGTGTCATTCTCTCGCTGCTACCCGATGGCGGTAAACCCGTTACGATTACCTATTCACCCGCTGGTGGATTTGGGTACACCAAGGATGGCATCCCGGCAGCCTATTTCAAAATGAAATATGGCATCGGCATTGATGGAACCATCGGCGATGCAACCGATAAGGACAGTAGTTGGCACGTCGAGGCGGCGATTCCATGGGATGCGCTGGGTTGCGCACCGAATACCCCGCTCCGCGGCTATCTTCAGATTCGTAAGAAAGATGCTGCAGCCGTTGTAACCTTTCCGGATGGAGTCGATGCAGCAACACCTGCAGCTTGGCCAAAGCTAGTCGCTCCGTTTGCGCTCGTGCCAAAGACGGCAATCCCGCTTATCGATGGCCGGATCGATAAAACAGAGTGGCCGGAAGCTGAGACTCAGATCGCATTGCCAGCATGGCAGACCAAGCAGACATCCACAATTATTGCGGTGCTAAAAGGCGTTGCCCCAACACTGGATGAGGCACGCAACCCCGCTGGAATCAAATCTATTGGTGCGCTCTACTTTGCATCCACAAATGCAGACCTCCTTAAGCCATCCTCACCTACCCGCGGCGTCATTGCACGGGATGGCAGTATTGGGTTCATCGATCAGCCCTTCCTTGGGATGGGGCCATGGTATTCAAGTGACCGTGTGGATCATCATCGTCGCGAACTCCTCGGGATGCAGCGTGCTGGAATCGATGTCGCCTATTGCGTGACGGGTGGTACTGGAGTTGCCGGCGTACTTGACATGAAAGCGCAGATGGTTGTGTCTGCTGCAAAGCAAGAGCTGGCACAGCGCGGCGAGGCGACGCCTGCATTGGCTCCGTATATCGTCATTCCCGCAGATGATGCTCCTCTCGATGCAACAACCCAAGCTGGATTGGATCGTCTCTGGGACGTTATCCATCGCTGGGTGATCGCCACTCCACCGCAAATGCGACATATGACTGCTGTTGGTGCTACGACGCCAACAGGTAGCGCGATGGCGATCCCAGTGGTTATCGATGGCGAATCTGTCATCCTCCCATCGGATGCATCGTGGGCGAACACACTCCGGCAACGCTTCGCGGAACGGTTTGGAGCCACAGCTGGTAGCCCAACGCTTGTCTTCATTGGTGGAGAAAAGCTGACATCGAACTCATCTGGTCTCTTTGGCTCCGTTGGGCGAAATCTTCGTCCTGCATCACCAAACATCGCCATCGTCAGCCCGGGCGGACAAAGGCCATTTGTTCCGCGCAAGCTCGGCGAGACATATAAGCAAAGCTGGGATGCATCCCGCAGTGCCGACTGGGTTCTGATCAACTCATGGAATGACTTTGCGGCCGGCAATGAAATCGCTCCGAGCCGACAATACGGTGAAGGCTATGTTGGCCTGACCCGCCTCTATAAGACGAATGGCACCGCCGGCTCACTTGTCGATGTCCGGGTTCAAACATCCGGCATCCCAGCCGTGGTTGCATCACCAGAACTATTTGTCGCAAATGTAGTTATTCAAAACAAAGGCACTGCCCCCCTTGAACCAAGTGCGGTTAAAGTTGGGTATCGCTGGCTTCAAAACGACAAAATCGTTGCATCCACACCCACGAGTAGCCGCCTGACTTCGCTTCTTGCAGGTGGAACGACGGTTACCGCGAAGGTTGGAGTCCTCTGCTCGATTGATGGCTCGACTCCCCTACCCGATGGCGACTACGTGCTTGAGTTTGTAACGGAAACAGCAAACACAACGAGGACCATTAGCCAAGCCGTGACGGTCCGGTCCAAGACATCGTATGCAGAAATCCGCGCAACATCGATGTCCACTTTGCAGAGAACCGGTGCCCGTGTTCCGGTTACAGCAGATGTACGATTTGCAGGTTCGAGTGGCATTCCTGCAGGTACCTATAAGCTGTACTGGCGTGTCCTAACGGCAGACAAAACCATGGTTCTCTCAACAGGCGAGACACAGCAGGGTAAAGCGCTCCGACCAGGTGCCTGGGAACAACTACAAGCAACGATTGATTTCCGTGATGCAGATCGTCAACCGCTTGCTGGCGCCTATCCAGAACAGACAGGGACAGCAGAGGGTGCAACACTGCCAAGCCACGTTTGGGTTCAGTTCCTCATCAAAGACTCCGAAGGAAATGTCATCACAGAACCCTTTGAGCAGTCAGCCGCTGTTTATCCAGGAAATGAAGAAGCAAGGGTTCGCCTGGTCGCACCACTTGGACAGACAACCTTTTCCGCGGGTTCTGAAGGCAATGTCGCCGTCAACATCGCGAACACAGGCATTGAAAAATGGGCTAAGGGATCTGTTGGCCTGACTGGCAGATGGTTTCAGGCAGATGGCTTCCCGATGTCAGTAAACCTAGCATTGCCAACTGAATACATCAAAACAGAAGTACCTGTCGGTGAGAGCACAGATCTCCAAGTCATCTTCCGCGTACCGGATCGTCCAGGTCGCTACATTCTTGCTGTCCTTCCGATGCGTCCACCGGATTTCTTCCTGACAACACATCCTGTTACCCGCAGTGAAGATGCAGTTTTCATTGGCATCACAGTAACCGGCGGACGAGCAGTGATGATTGATTTGCAGGAAAAATTTGACACGGATGCCGTTGCATACGAAAACGCTCCACGGGATGGCGATGTCGATGGTCTGGGAGGAACGTTCCCGGGTGAATGGTTCCCCGCAGATCGCTACGGAATCAATGCTGGGCAGCAGTTTTTCCCAAGTGGCTATGCAAGTGACATTTCGAGCGAGATTGTAAGATCCACATCCTTCAAGTTTGGCTCGACAGCTCCCGGGGCAAAAAATGCTGTGTCCGGGAAAGGTCAGCGAATCGATGTTCCTGTCAATAAGTACGTTGCTCTGCATATCGCTGCCGTCGTGATCGGGAAAGAACCTAAACCTGTCCAGCTGACGCTACGTTATAAAGATGGCAAAACAGAAGTCGTTACGCGTACTGTCCGGGATTGGACATCACCTGTTCGGGTGGATGAAGCCATTTCGATGCGTTTTCCACGTAAGCGAATGCCTACCGGCGACCAGGATGCTCTCCTTGCTTGGCAACACTTGGTGATACCTGTTCGGCCATCAGCGGACCTTGTTGGAATCGACCTTCCCAAAGATGCATCCCTCAAGATCTTCGCAATCAGCTTAGAGCGGTAAGTCGCTCTTTGTATTGGGTAGGATGAACCATGCGCGGGATGGTCGGAGTTTCCCTGTCCTATGAGACGTGACCTAGATGTGGAGATAGCCTGAATGTCAGTTTGGGATGTAATCGTAGTTGGTTCCGGGCCGGCGGGTGCGACGTGTGCATGGAAGTGTGCTGAAAGCGGTCTAAAAACTCTCCTTATCGACAGAAATGCCACCTTTCCACGTTACAAACCGTGCGGCGGTGGCATTCCTGTGTCACTACAAAACCATGTCAGTGGCCTGAATCCAGATGGCTTTCTCGAAACAACGGTTACCCACCTTCGACACTCGTGGAAGGGTAAAGACCCTGTCCTTGCTCCGATGCTGACTGCAGATGACAAGCCATCCGAGGTTTGGATGGTGATGCGGCCGAAGTTTGACCACTATCTACAGACTCGAGCTGAGACCGAAGGGGCTACTGTCATTCTAGGTGGCAAGGTGACACAGGTCGAACCGGATGCAGCTGGCGTGTCCGTAACGACCGATGACGGCACTATATATCGGAGCCGCTACGTCGTTGGCGCGGATGGTGCTAAGGGTGTCGTAGGTTCGCGGGTAGGTTTGCGCCTGAACAAACGCTGGGGAATTGCCCGTGAAGCAGAAATCCCCTATGAGAATGCCACTCCGGAAAATCCTTGGCATCCTCAGCTTGAAAAGGCGGCGTGCTACCTTGACTACGGAACGGTCAAAAACGGCTATGCGTGGATTTTTCCTAAGCTAGGAATTCTGTCCGTTGGCGCGGGAATGCTTACACCTAAGAAGCCAACTCCTGCAGGACTAAATACAGTTGCGGTTACGCTTCTGAATGCGATGAAGACGCAGCTCACATCGGCTGGATTATCAACGGATTTACTGGGAACGGACATCAAAATCTGGGCGCATCCAATCCCCTATTGGACCGGTACGGAGCCAATTGTCGATGTGACTGGCAGGGTGTTACTCGTCGGTGATGCGGCAGGCTTAGTGCAACCACTCTTTGGAGAAGGCATTCAATACGCTGTCCGAAGTGGAGCACAAGCTGCGATACATATTGCATCCGATACCGTCTCCAGCTACGCGGACAGCATTCGAACGATGTTTGGTGGTGAATTTGATGCGGCAAATCGTGTTGCAAAACTGTTTCATCGAACACCGTATTTGTCCTACAAGCTAGGAGTAAAGAATCCTGCAGGCACTAAACTGGTTGGCCGCTTGATGTCTGGGGATTTACAGCTCGAAGGGATCGAGCAGCGCATCATGGACAAGCTTCGTCCAGCCGCGATAACCCGTTAGCGAAAACGTGGGGGTTGGATTCACGATAGAGCTCATAAGGAGTCAGCATGCGTCCATTACGTTACGTTACGTTACTTCTCATGACAGACCCCATGAGGCGTTAAATATCTTGTTGACGCGCAATTCACTATCTGTGTGTGATGATCATCTTGAGTGGGATCTAAAAAAATTAATCCACATATGACACATCGACACCATATCGAAGGGTGATATGGGCTTTCAAACCTGATTTCAAGTATATTTCGCAAATAGTTTGTGTTTTGGAAATTATTTCATTTGCAAGTATCGTAATATGTCTGCGCAGCCATTCACATGGCTGAAGCGTGGATGATAAGTAATGTAATGCGTTTTCTGCGTACAGAACTGTCAATCACGCGACAATTCATAAAAGAATTATCCATTTTGATTGGAAATTGGAGAATTAATGGCACGTAGAACAACCAAACTGGTTGCCGAACCGGTTCCAGAACCGACACCGGTAGTTGATGCCCCTATTCGGCGACGTCGTCGTCGGACAACCATCGATACTGAAACACAGTCCAGCCGTCTCGTCAGTGCGTTACTTGCAACACGTGGTGCACGTGGAGCGTCCCAAACAGAGCTGCGTAACATCATGCAATGGGCACGTGGTGTAAATGCTGAAGCAGAGCATTTTAAGACAGTTAGTGGCCGCCAACGTCGAATCCGCCAGCAGGGAACGGCTGACCGCCTTGCTGCTTTTCAACTGGACAAAACGCTACTTGATGGTGTTTTGGATGGGAAGATTGGCATCGATATCGATGACAGCGGACAGATCATCTTCCTAAATGTTGAAGGTGCAGAATAGTTGCGAAACTAAACTCCCAGTGAACGAGACCGGTGCATCGAAAAATGCATCGGTCTTTTTTTGTAACTGGCGAATGGATTAGTTCAAGCGCTCCGATGGCTTGACAAATCGATGAGGACGAATTGGGACTGCAACATCGCGGTCAGGATTATCCGCTAACTCCTGGATCTTAGACATCAGCATTTGACCAGCCAATTCCCTATTAATGTCCTTCTCAAAGGTAAACGGGTCACCAAAGATCACATCGATTCGGCCCCGTTTCGCCGGTCGATTGACCCCAAGCATCTCATGAGACCCCTTCACATACACAGGGACAAGTTGGACGCCCATACGCAGCCCAAGTGTCGCCGCACCTGGCTCAGGAAGCAGTAACTTCCCATCCGGACTGCGCGTGCCCTCGGGGAAGATACACAAACAGCGGCCTTCGCTAAGGCGTTGAAGTGCTTGCTTGAACGCACTTCGATCGGCACTCCCGCGCTTTACAGGGAAACAGTCGACGCCATCAAGGAGCCAGGCCAATATCTTGACCTTAAACACCTCCGCTTTGGTCATAAAGAGCACACGTCGAGGTGTTGCGACGCCGATCGCTACAGGATCAAGAAAACTAGCATGATTAGAGACCAGAAGTACTGCACCATGTCGCGGCACACGCTCCGCACCACGGACATACAATCCCCCCATCATCCAAATGAAAACATTGCCAGCAGTCTCCAAGAAGGCATAAGTGTCATGTTTTGCTGGGAACTTTTGATTAGCGTCTGACATAGCGGAATACCTTTGCCAGTTTACGGTACGCATTTATAGAAACGAAACCCTCGCGGGCAGCTGTATAGCAATCGAGGAAGACCAGTGAATCGCACAGACTAGGAACGCGACCTCACATGGCTCACGATCATTGCGATGACATCATCGATGGAGATGCCATCTGTGTTCAGTTCCCATGCGCCAGCTGCTACGCAGAGCGGAGAATCATCACGGTGCATATCCCGATAGTCACGCTCGCTAATCTGGCATTCCATGTCATCGAGATTCACCACCTGACCGGCCGCTGATAGCTCACCAGCGCGCCGTTTGGCCCGCTCAGACACAGATGCCGTCAAATAGATCTTAATCTCTGCATCAGGAAAGACCACCGTGCCGATATCCCGCCCTTCCATCACAATACTGTCGACCGCGCCGAGAGATTGTTGTTGTCTGACCATCGCTACCCGGACACCTGGAACCTGGCTGACAATCGACGCCGCGGTACCTATTTCAGGCGTTCTGATGTTGGTAGTGACATCCGAGCCGTTGAGAAACACGGTCGGTGGGACTGACTGATCAAACGCAATTTGAATCTCATTTGCAATGCCAGTCAGTGCATCAGCATCGCTTAGGGCAATACCGGTTGATAGCGCAGCGTAAGCGACAGCGCGGTACATCGCCCCACTATCCAAATACACAAAACCAAGCTGACGTGCAACTTCGCGTGAAACAGTGCTCTTCCCGGCTCCCGCGGGACCATCGATTGCAACCCGGATATTCGTCATTGCCCCACCAGCCTTTCCCAGCGGTCAAAAAAGTCTGGAAATGTCTTGTTAACACAGCTTGGATCCTGAATGACAACACCATCATTACGCAACGCGAAGACGGCTGCTGCCATTGCCATACGGTGGTCATCATAGGTTCGCCAGACATTGTCGACCACATCAGACTGTTCAGTAAACGGAACGACAGTAAGCGCATCGTCCTCTTCCAGCGTTTCAACGCCAAACCGCTGGAGTTCGTTTGACATGGCATTTAAACGATCGGTCTCTTTATGGCGAACATGGCCGACATTCGAAAATCGACTTTTTGCGCTGCAGTACGGTGCGACAGCCGCAGCGGTCATGAGCGTGTCCGAGATCGCATTCATGTCAAGCTCAACGCCATTAAGACTGCGTCCGCGTGCATCTACGCAGAGACCAACTGGCGTATCGGTAACATCGCAGCCCATCGCTTCCAGTACATCCGTAAATGCCGTATCGCCCTGCAGGCCTCCCCGGTGGATATCGCGAACCGTCACACAGCCAGCGGTTACGGCGGCGGCGGCAAAGAAGTAGCTTGCGGAGGATGCATCCGGTTCGATGGTGTACTCCCCTGGCGATACATACGTTTTCCCGGCTGAGATCGTAAACGACCTAAATGCTGTGTCGGTAGAGACATCAACACCGAAATCCGCCATCATGGCGATCGTCATCCGGACATACGGAGCCGAAAGCAATGTCCCATCAATTTCGATGATGGATTTCTGTTCGGCGTAAGGGGATGCGAGGAGCAATCCGCTTATGAACTGACTGCTGATGTTTGCACGGATCTTTGAATGACCGCCGCGGAGGCCATTGGCTTGGATTTCAAGCGGAGGACACCCAGTGCCGTTGATGGATGTGACATTCCCTCCGAGCTGTGCTACTGCATCGATGAGATCTTGCATCGGGCGCTCGCGCATCCGTGCGACACCATCAAGGGTGACAACTCCCTTTCCCGCCGCGATGGCTGGAGTGATAAATCGTGCCGTGGTCCCGGAGTTACCGACAAACAGGCTTGCTGACGGGATGTCAAAGACCTGTCCCAGTCCTACAACCGTGAGTGTTTCCGCTTCAGGATTTGCATCGATCCTAACGCCAAGCTGTTGCAGGCAGTCCACCATCCGGTCAGTGTCATCACAGAAGAGTGCATTGCGCAGGACGGTCGTTCCTTGCGCGAGGGCTGACAGGAGGAGAGCCCGATTGGTGATGCTTTTGCTGCCGGGAACGGAAACCACCTTGATGATGGCATGTTGGCAAGATTTGGCCTTATAGTTCATCACGCTGAAGGATACCGTACGACGTTGTCGGGATGTCGCATGCCGGAATGAAGAAGCTTAGCAAGGGCTGCATCATCCTCTTGTGCCAGGGCATCTTTGACGGCGAGGAGGTGTTCAAGGTAGCCATCGAGCGTTTCGACGACGGCCGCGCGGTTGCTTGTTAGGATACGTGTCCAGACTTCGGGGCTGGATGCGGCGACCCGAGTGGCGGAGTGAAAACCGCCTGCGGCCAGCTCAAAGACGGGTAATCCGCTTGAAAGGTCGGCTTGCCGTGCCATCGCGTACATCGCGTACGCGGCAATGTGTGGCAAGTGACTTGTGATAGCAATGCTCGCATCGTGGACAGCAGCATCGAGACGCATCGGCATCCCGCCCAAGGCTTGTATCAGGCCTTCCACGGCATTGATGACGGTTGTAGAGGAATGTTCCGATGGGCAGATTGGCCAAACTGCACCTTGAAACAGATCCGCCCGGGCGTGGATCGCGCCGTGGCGCTCACTTCCTGCCATCGGGTGCCCTGGGACAAAGCGAGGATCTGCATCTGCTAGCGTCATCAGGGGGACTTTTGTAGATGTGACATCTGTGACGATGGCATCTTTGCCTGTGAAGGCGAGTACGGAGCGGACGGTATCAGCAACGAGTTCGGGTGGTGTTGCCACGATGGTGATTGCTGCGTGTAGAACTGCTTCGCCGAGTGATTTCGCCGCGTGTTTAACTGCTCCGCGGCGTACGGCGGTCGTAAGGTTTTCAACCGATGGGTCCCACGCATCCACGGTGTATCCGGCCGCGGTGGCTGCAAGTCCGATGCTTGTCCCGATGAGGCCTGTTCCAATGATGGCAATATGGCGTTCCACGGTGATGTCCTTCATGTAAAAAATAAAAGGGGATGCGATTAGCATCCCCTTTATTATGGGCCCGACAAGATTCGAACTTGTGTAGGCTTACGCCGACGATTTTACAGACCGCCTCCTTTAGCCACTCGGACACAGACCCATACAATGCACATCAAAAGCTGGAGACAGGACTTGAACCCGCGACCCGCTGTTTACAAAACAGCCGCTCTACCACTGAGCTACTCCAGCAAGTCAATGTGTTTGACGGAAAATATTATCACACGGATGCCCGATGGCAACCCTCATAGGCTAAAAATAGGGTGGATTGTTCAGATTTCGGGGATCTGAGGGATGAACGGAGCGCGCGGCGGGAAGCGCATTTGACATCGATTTGCCCCCGCTTTCCGCACAAGTTCGCAGCAGTTACTGTATTTTTGAGGGCACAATTTACCCCTCAAAATGGCCAAAACCGCATCGAAAAGCTGCGGTTATAGGGTTACTTTACTTACACATTTATTTACCTATGTCATCGAGCATAGAAACGAACTTTGCGTTCAAAGTATCAAGCGACACGAAAGTTGCCCCGTTTGCGACCATGAAAACTGACCATCTTGTCGCATGACTATTGCCAGCTGTCATGTGCCAATGATGCTGGCAACACTACACTTGTGCCAATGCAGGCTTCCAGATAGATACTTCGTTGATGACGAAGTCACTGACATACAACAGACCATTTGGCATCACAAGCGCTGTCGATGGTTCGAAAAAGTTACCGGGTCCCGGCTCGCTACTGGCAAATTCTCCCAAAATCGCTCCGCTGCCGGAATAAACCCGTACCTTGCGATTGAAGAAGTCCGTAACAACCAAGCTGTCCTGAATATCAACGTTTATCCCAAATGCAGAGACATCACTTATTGTCAGAACATGATTGCCGCTCTCATCGTACTTAACGATGCGAGCATTGAGAAAGTCTGCGACGTAAATGTTGTTGAAACTGTCCGATGTGATTCCTCTGGCATCGTTGAACGCTGACCCCGCCGGGGGAAGCAGCCTGGCGGTGATGTTTCCGGCTAAATCAGATACGGACACCCGCTGCCGATCATCGCCTGAGTTACCGATGGTGTAGATTCTGCCGTTCTTTGTGATTTCTATACCGGTTGGATTTCCAAATCCCGAAAGGATTGGAGGTAACTCCGTGCCATCCAGTCGATATCGCCTGACAACATTTGCCGTTGAATCACACACATGGATGACACCATTAGGCGATACAGCACACTCCTGTGGATATTGAAACGCATCACCGGGAACTTTGATGGTTCTTTGGATTACACCTTGTTGACTCAGGATGTGAATCTCTCGTTTCCACTGCTCTCCGACAATCAATGTGCCCTTTGGACCGTAATTGATCCATCGAGGGCCATCGGCAATCAGTAACGAACCCTTATACGTGTACCCTTGATAGCCGTAACGGGATGTGCCACCTCCACCGCCACACCCGCCCGCGAGTAGCCCTCCACCACTGAGAGCAACCAGTGCGGTATGTGTGAGAAAGTCACGTCTACTTGTAATCATCAAAAACCTCAGGGGAATCATCGTTCATTGAATGAACATCAATAATTCTATCCCGTGACTTACGTAGCACACTCAGATCAACATCAGCCTAGGCCTGCCCGAGAAGTGACTTTGCTCTCGATGTCACATCTATTGACAAGGACTTCATTGAAGCATGCAACTCTTTGTAAGCCTATTCGTTTACGAAACCGATGTTGTCACTTTTCCTACAGGGAATGACTTCGCGTTGTTGTCTGGTCCAACTTTGGCACCTTGTAAACAGGCACTCCACTAAATTTGATGGTATTCGGAACACTATGCGACGCATCAACATTGTCAACTTCATCCGAGCCATCGAGCCAAGGTTTACGACTGACTTACTCCTCCCCGTCCAGAAGCAAATGGAAATCATCGTGGCTAGCGGACTACCTGGCACCTGGCTCCTCCAATTCGATGCCCTTGTCTCCGGACCATTCGTCCCATTTCTAAAGCAACACATGCCCGCCAGCCACGAGGTCGGCCTCTGGTTTGAGATGAATGAAATGCACTGCAAAGCCGCTGGCGTAACGTGGCGAGGCAGACCAGGCTATGAATGGGATCACATTCCACACGTTGCTTTTACCATCGGTTACACCGAAGCAGAACGCATCAAGCTTGCTGATAGCGCGATGCGTACATTCAAAGAAGTCTTTGGAACCTACCCAAAGTCCATCGCAAGCTGGAACCTGGATTCCATCACCATCAAGCACATCACGGAAACCTACGGAGCCGATGCCTACGCGGTTTGCCGTGACCAGATTGCCACGGATGGCTTCACGATCTGGGGCGCCCCAATCGCCGGTTACTACCCGAGCAAGCGTAACTGCTGGAGCCCGGCGATCTCACAGAAAAACCAGATCAATACACCCATTTTCAGGATGCTTGGGCAGGATCCTGTTTACTACTATGACAAGGGCTACACCCAACCAGATGGCAAATTTGTCACGCAGCCGGACACGATGGAACCTGTGTGGCCATCCGGGCGATCCAAACATTTTGTAGATACGTTTCTGTCAATGATTCTGACGGCCCCAATTCAGCAGTTTGCATACGCCCAGATTGGACAGGAAAACTCATTCCCGTGGTCAAGTCAACAAGCCGCTTACGCCCCGCAGATAAAAGCACTGGCAGCACTTCGAAAAACGGGCGCCGCGACCATCGAGACATTGGGTGAAACAGGACGCGCATTCAAGAAGGCATTTCCTTCGACACCCACACAAGCGCAGGTACAGCTGGTCGATCCATTTGAGAATAACGACCCTGTTGAAACATCCGCTTGGTATCAAAGTCGCTTTTACAGAGCCAATCTTCACTTCAAAGGGGACCTCCCGTACCTTCGGGACATCACTGTCTACAGCGATGAGTACGAGCAACCATTTCTGAAGCAGGCCACGCGCCTTGAAGATGTGGAACAGAAGATGCCACCAG
>CAIYBQ010000224.1 GCA_903924445.1 uncultured Armatimonadota bacterium
CACGCGGCGATGACCCGTCGGTTTAAGCCTGCGATTCTGGCGGTCGGTCTTATCGCGGCGCAGGGAATTCTTGGCCTCTTTAGTATTGCATCGTGGTCAACGCGGACGCTGGACTCCGACTATCCAGGACGAACATTCGGACTTTTGGTACAGGGAAATGAAGACCGTGGCGTGGACCGTGGGAGCGCACTTCAGCAGTATGCGGACATCACGGCAACACGTATCCGGGAGCTGAACAAGGAACACTCCGACAGAGTGGATCCCGCAAGCCCTGAGACAAAACCGGCGGCGACCCCGAACCCGCGTGTCGTAGACTTTGTGCTTTGGCCGGAGGGCACGGTGCCCATCACGCAGAACGACCTCCCCGTGTTTTCAACGCTTTCAAAGTCTTGGAACACCACGCTCATCACGGGCCTTGGTGAGCATCGCCAAAGTGGGGATGTAGGCAATGTGATTCGGGATTTCGCTCCGGATGGCCATATCGGGGATGCTTACGCAAAGCGTCAGCTGGTTCCATTTGGTGAGTTCTTCCCGCTTCGGCAGTACTTGGACCCGCTTTTCGAGCGCTACGGCGTGAACTATCCGAACTACACGCCGGGGCAGCGTATCGGTGTTGTGAGCGCCGGCGGCGTAAAGCTAGGCCTTGGGATTTGCTACGAGACTGCATTTGGCTACATTTCACGCGACAGTGTGAATGCCGGTGCGACGGCGCTTGCCTATGTGACGAGTGACCAGACCTACGATGGCACGATTGAGCAAAAGCAGCACTTTGACACAGCGGTTGTGCGTGCGGTGGAGGTGCGTCGGCAAATGGTCCGCGCATCCAGTACGGGTCTGACGGGAGTTGTACAGGCATCCGGGCGTGTCGAGAAAAATCCGTATGGCGGCAGCGCGGCGCTCCTCCCTGCGATGAAGGCTGGCGTCCTCGATGTCGTCATCGAGCCGATAAAGGACATCACTCTCTTCACCCGCCTCGGCGACTGGTTTGTCTGGTGCTGCTGGGGAGTGTGTCTGGCGGCGGTAGGCGGCGTGGTGGCGCGGCGTCCATTCAAAAAGTAGTTAAACAAAAAACCCTGCACCGTACGAGCAGGGGTTTACTTCGTTAGGGCGCCCCCCTACAGCAGCCCGCGCTCTGTCATGAATGCTGCAAGCGCCTCGAGCTGGGACTGGTTTAGGTCAACGAGTGGCAACCGAACAGGACCCGCAGGCTTTCCGAGCAAACTCAGCGCAGCCTTGGTTGGCGCAGGGCTTGGCTGGGCAAAAATCATCCGCGTGATGCCAAGCGTTGGCAAGAATGCTTCCCGCGCACCCGCGGCATCCCCCGCAAACCACTTCGTACAAACAGCCTTCATCTGCGGCGTGGCGACATGCGAAATCACCGAAATGATGCCACAGCCTCCGACCGACAGGTGCGGGAGCAGCGTTCCATCATCGCCTGAATAGACATCGAATGTGTCCGGCGTGCGCGCCACGATGTCCGCGACTTGCATCATATTCCCGGATGCCTCTTTGGTCCCGATGACATTTTCCTGATCCAAGGCAATGCGTTCGGTGGTGGCGGCATCGATGTTTGCGATCGTCCGTCCGGGCACGTTGTAGAGGAGAACGGGGATGGCTGCCGCATCGGCGATAGCGCGGAAGTGGCGATAAATGCCTTCCTGACAGGGCTTATTGTAATACGGAGCGACGCTGAGGATACCCGCGACGCCTTTGGCAGCACTCGCCGCGGCAAGCTTTGCGATATGACGTGTGTCGTTTCCACCCGCGCCAGCGACCACTTTATCGGCACCAATCGCTTCGATAATGGCATCGAGGAGGTCGAGCTTCTCGTCATCCGATGTTGTCGGAGACTCGCCCGTAGTTCCGTTGATGACAAGGGCATCGTTGCCTTCAGCCATCAGCCATTTAGCAAGGGTTTGGGCGCCGGCAAAGTCGATGGAGCCATCCAGGTGGAGTGGCGTCGCCATCGCCGTCAGCAGATTTCCAAAGCGGGCATTCGCACCGCGCAGTGTCGCACTCATTTCTTGCCTCCCAGCAATCCCCGCTCAATCAGGCACTCGGCGATCTGATAGCCATTGAGTGCAGCACCCTTTAGAATCTGGTCCCCGGAGAGGAACAGATCGATCGCATTTGGGCACGAAATGTCTTCCCGAATCCGGCCAACAAAGACTTCATCCCGGCCACTCGCATACAGAGGCATTGGAAACACATTTGCCTCACGGTCATCCACAACGACCACACCCGGGAATGCGGC
>CAIYBQ010000225.1 GCA_903924445.1 uncultured Armatimonadota bacterium
CTCATCAACATATAAAACGCCCGATTGGTTTGTTCAGGTTCAACCCGTGGGCGATAGACCTTGCGGACCAAATCCCACTTCGCGCCAACCTTGCTGGCATCCCAGTGGCGCGTCTTTACACGGGACCAAATCGTTTCAAAGGTCCGGATGCGCTGTGCCTTTGTCAGGCCATCAAACGTGCGAAACAACATCGAGCAAAACCCTTCCTGCGGCAAACCAATCCACCGATACTACATCGGGATCACGTCCTAAGGAGCACCGACTCCTTCATAAACATCCGCGCGGCAAGCCATACCGCAAGCACTGCATAGACAACCGATGTCCCTGCGGCGATGCCGATAAACACCGGGTTGATAATCGATTGCAGGGCCTGCTTGAGCACGAGCGCCGGTCCAAGCATCGGGACAGCAGCCACAAACACCGATGTATTCGGCCGCATCATCATCGACATCATCGAGAGAACAGACACCACCATCATCACCGGGCCAAGCCAGGTTTGCGCTTCTTTTTGGTTACGCGCGATGGTTGAAATCGTCAGTAGGATACCCGCGCCCATCGCGGAGAGTGGTACGAGGACAAGCGCCATCGATGCGATTTGAAACCCGGTGAATGCCGCGCCGCCCTCTGTCATCCAGGAAAATGCGCTGAGCTTTACGTAAAACGGCCACAGCATCCCGACGAGCGACAGGATTCCCGAGACCAGCGCAGCCGCCGCGACCGCAGCAAACTTTCCGCGGGCCAGCTCCTCACGGCTGATAGGAGTAACGAGGAGGCTCTCAAGCGTCCCGCGCTCCTTCTCACCCGCAACCGAGTCATTGGCGACAAACAGCCCACCGATAACCGCATACAACACAAGCATGTAAGGCAACATCATCGACATCATCAAGACGCCGCGGCCGCCATTGCCCTTGACGGGAACATCCCCGACATCGATTGGCTTTGCCAGCTGCTGAGAGAAGCCGGCCTCCATGAGGCGCGCGGCCCCGATGTTCTCCGAGCGCAGTTTAAGAAAGTCGCTGACCTTGTTCCCGGACACGCGCGAGTCCTCGTTTGACATGTCAAAACGCACCTGCACGGGGATTGTCTGGTCATTTAGCTCCCGCTCGGCTGCATCTTCCGGGAGGACGATAGCGGCATCGAACTTGCGGGCACGGATACCACTTTCCACGGATGCTTCATCGGTTTGAACAAAGCGCATCGCATCCTTTTCGGTCGGTTCGAGAGCCGTGGCAAGCTTTAGTGCAGACTCCAGGCGTACCGTGGCGACAACTGCCGTACGTGCCTGTGATTCCTTGGCTTCACGCTTTGCCATCGTGCCAATGCCCGCAAGGATTAGCGGCGTGATGATCAGCGGCGAGATGAAAATCTGGAAGCGCATGCGCTTATCACGCATCACCTCGGTGAATTCTTTTGCGAAGACGACTTTCCAGCTCATCTGGCACCTCCAGCGGCGGATGCATTTAGCGCGTGATGTTGGTTCACTTTGCGATGCCTTTCGGGTGCGGGATGTTCATCGGGGAGTCGTGATCCTCGCCAATACAGCGCAAAAAGAGCTGCTCCAGGGTGGTTGCACCGGTGCGCTCCCGCAGCTCTGGGATGGTTCCCGTTGCGGTGACAACACCGCGGTGGATGACGGTTAGGCGGTCACAGAGGGCTTCGACTTCGGCCATGATGTGGCTAGAGAATAGAATCGTTCGTCCCTCCGCGCGGCACTCGCGAAGGAAATTCATAACGGTGCGCGCCGCAAGGACATCGAGGCCGCTTGTGGGTTCATCAAAGTAAAGAACGCGTGGATCATGCAACATCGCGCGGGCAATCGCCACACGCTGCTTCTCACCGGTGGAGAGCTTGTCACAGGTCCGGGATGCGTACCGGCCAATATCGAGCTTGTCGACGAGGATGTCAATACGTCGCTTGATAAGGTCCTCGGGCATCGCGTGGAGGCGACCAAAGTACATCAGATTTTGGATGGGAGTAAGCCTGTCGTAAAGCCCCGCCGCACCGGTTAGAAAACCGATCTTCCGCCGCACGGCAAGCGGATCTTCGCGGATATCACTGCCATCGATGATGGCGGTTCCGCTCGTTGGCTGCAGAATTGTGGCCAAAATGCGCAGGACGGTTGTTTTGCCCGCGCCATTTGGACCGAGGAGCCCAAAGATTTCTCCTTGGTGCGCCGTGAACGACACGCCATCTACGGCGCGCGTCACTTGCTTTTTAGGCCCGGTGTATTCCTTGACCAGTGCATCAACGACAATCATTCCATATTCCCTGATTTGTATCGTACCGCCGAACAGCATCTAAATTATCGTACAAAGTACAACAAATCATACATTGTATACTAGGCCTATGCAGAGCGAACGCAACATGGGAACCACTAAAACCCGCAAAGCACGCCTCAGCCACGACTTGATTGTGCAGACGGCGTTGGCATTCATCGATGAAAATGGCATCGACCAGCTCAACATGCGAGCGCTTGCCGCCCGCCTCTCCGTCCAGCCAATGGCTCTTTACCACTATTACTCATCCAAAGATTCCCTCTTGAATGCGGTTGCAGGGCTAATTGATGACACCCGCCCGGTCCAGCGCACCGGCAGCTGGCGCACCGACCTCCTGCAAGTTGCATACGGCCAGCTCCTTGTTGCGACAGAGCACCCTAAAGCCGCGCCACTTATTTTCACAAGACCTGCCTCAAACGAGCAGTCGTTTATTGTCCGCGAATGGCTGATCGCCACGCTCGTCAATGAAGGTCTTCCCGTGGATGAAGCCAGCATTTGGATTATCGCGTTTATCGATTTCGTGAATGGCGTCGGGCACCGAACGGCGCTCCGGGCAATTACGCCGCTGGACCCAAACATCATCCCGGCTGAGCAGACCCCACTCTTAATGCAAATGCTCGCGAACCCGCCGAAGCGTATTCTTTCGGTGGACAAGGGTTTGGATGCGATTCTGGATGCAATCCAGCGCGATATTGATGCACTAAAAGCCTAGTTCTCAGGGCTTCCCCGCATCGATTTCCCCGAGGAGAACTGTTCCGCGCTCCCCGATGTTGAGCAAGTAATCCAGTGCGC
>CAIYBQ010000226.1 GCA_903924445.1 uncultured Armatimonadota bacterium
ACCGCGAAGAGGAAGGCTGCTTCCTGGTTGGCTATCTCGGAGCCTTAATGTCAACCACCGGCGTGCTTGGGTTTGTCGGCGGCCTCGATGTACCCCTCATCAAGAAGTTTGAAGTCGCGTATCAGGCGGGGGCGATTCATGCCCGCAAGGATGTTGAAATCCGTGTCGGGTATGCGGGCAGCTTTGATGACCCGCAAAAGGGTCAGGAGATTGCGAAGCTTCAGCTCTCGACAAAGGCGGATGTCATATTCCACGCCGCGGGCAAGACGGGCATTGGGGTTATCAAGGCGATTGCAGCATCCCCGAAGGGAAGCTATGCCATCGGAACGGATCGCAATCAGGATGGCGATGCGCCAGGGCGCGTCCTGACAAGCCTGGTCAAGCGGGTAGATCTTGCGGTGTTTGAGTCTGTCGATGCATTGGTAAAGGGAACATTCACTCCGGGCTCGATCACGAAAGGGCTCAAAGAAAAGTGGATTGACCTCACCGACTTTGCGTATACAAAGGACCAAATCGGCCCTGAGCGCCTCGCAAAGCTCGAGGTGGTTCGCAAGGAAATCCTGGATGGAACCATCCGGCCACCGATGACGCAGGTGCAGTTCGATGCCTATGTAAAGGCTGCGGAGAAATCCTGATCGGTTGGTGATGCACGAGTATTTAGCAGGGGATGGAGACTTTCGTAGTGTCTATCCCCTGAAGTGTTTGTAGACACCTGTAGGATGCCAGTCTGCAAGTGATGCGACAATCAGTGCGCGGTCGGTAAATGTCATGTGCGCCGTCATCGGGTTTGGACACACAACACAGTCACACCCTGCAGCTTCCGCGGCGAGCGCACCGTTTAGAGAATCTTCAATCACCAGTGCCTCCGATGGGCTGACATCGAGGAATTCGCACGCTTTCTCAAAGATATCGGGATGTGGTTTCCGTCGACCAGGGCCGACATCGTCGCGTGTGGCAAAGACATCAAAGTGTGCCTTTATACCGAGGCGTTCCGTATGTGTATCAACCCAGACACGCGGGGAGCTGCTTGCAACCGCCAGTCGAATTCCGGCTGTAGTGGCGTGCGCCAGCCAGTCGCGAACACCATCCCGGCAGTCGAGCGCATGCAGCATCTCGTGGAAAATGCGCCGTTGCTCAGCGCGGATTTCCTCGTAGAGATCGGATGCCCCGATGGCTTCGGATAGGAAAAAGGCGGGTTCAAAAACAGTCTGGTCGTAGCCTTTTCCAACCGCTGCATGGAAAGCATCGATGGGAAAGGTCACGCCATGGTGGGTGTAGATTTCCTGCCAGGATGCGCATTCAGGCGTCTCGGTGTCCAGGGTGGTGCCATCAAAGTCGAAGAGGATTGCTTTATACATAGGTGCTTTCTTCTTATTATCACAGGAGGGTGAATGCTTGTGACGGGCTAACTTTATGAATAACCGAATACGGAAGTGTATGGCTTAGGTGTTCCACATTTATGGACGAGACGTAAGCCTGTGGTTACAGGCTCAAAATCCAACATTTGGCTCATTTTCAACATATACAACCCACCTATACCGACCTACAATAGAGATGGTAATTACGCCGCACCAGTGCTGGTGCAGCCCTTTGGAGCACAACATGAGTCAATCTGTAGGAATCGGAATCATCGGGTGCGGATCAATTGGAATCCGTGGAGCCCTGGACCACTTCGTCCTTGAGGACATGAAGGGCATCGCACATGTCGCTGCATGCTGTGACCCAGTGGATGGCCGCGCTGATGCAGCCGCTGCAAAATACGGCGTTCCAAACGCCTACCGTACCGAAGATGAAGTCTTTGCTGATCCTTCTGTCGATGCTGTCATCATCTGCTCGCCGATTGGCCTGCACTACGATCAGGGCGTCAAGGCGATCGAGGCTGGCAAGCACATCCACTTCAACAAAACCATGACGGTTACCAGCGGCGAGGCAACCGACCTCATCGCGCGTGCTGCCGCTAAGGGTGTCAATATCGTCGCATCCCCAGGACAAATGCTTCGCCCTACCAACCATAAAATCCGCGAAGCCATCCTGTCCGGCCAGCTCGGCAAGCTTAGCTGGGCCGTTGCAGGTGCTGCATTTGGTAGCTACCACGAAGGTGAATCCGTTCGTACAGGCGACAGCCCACTGACCAACATCAACCCATCCTGGTATTGGCGCAAGCCAGGCGGCGGCCCTCTCTATGATATGACCGTCTACGCCCTGCATTCGCTTACCGGCGTTCTCGGACCTGTGAAGCGCGTCACCGCCATGAGCGGCGTTGGCATCAAGCAACGCGAATTCAAGGGTGAAATGTACGACTGTGATGCAGATGACAACACCGTTATCCTTGCAGACTTTGGTGACAATGTCTTCTCGTTCATCCATGGAACGTTTGCTGGAATGGTTTCCGAATTTGGACAGCCAAGCTACTTTGGTGAGAAGGGGACGATTGTTGGCACAAAGCTCAACGGTGAGCCAATCGATTATCCAGGGCGCTCCGAAGGCCTGAGCCCACTTCAAGTCACCCCACACGTCAAGGCATTCCCAGCACACGGCCAGCTCGGCGAGCATCACGTCTGGGAAGACTCGATGCAGCTGGTTCGCTGGATTCGCGAAGGCAAGCCATCCATTGTTACTGCTGAGCATGCAGCCCACGTGATTGAAATCATCGAGGCCGGCTACAAGGCAGCTGAAACAGGACAGGTCCAGACGCTGGCCACATCGTTCAGCCTTCCTGCTGACCTCACCGATGCCGCATAAACGGTAACGGAGTAATCCCTAATGGGCGTGGCTGGTACCAATCAGCTGCGCCCATTGGTCATTTAGTCCTTCGGTTCTGGCATCACGCATTGTCAGGCTGTAGGATTCGCAAATATCGCTGCGAGGCGATGGAGCGTCCCATATGAAGTCGACCCGTGCATTTACCCTGATTGAGCTGCTGGTCGTAATCGCCATCATCGCAATTCTTGCGGCGATTTTGTTTCCTGTCTTCGCATCCGCGCGGGAGAAAGCACGCTCCGTAACCTGCCTCAGCAATATGAAGCAGCTTGGGTTGTCCCTCTCGATGTACACATCCGACTACGATGAGTGCTATCCGATGACGGCGAACTATGGTCTTGCAAGCAAGCCGATTTGGACCGAGCAGCTGTTTCCGTACTTTAAGTCAAAGGATGTCGTGAAGTGCCCATCTGCTAAGCAGCCCGGCTATGCTGCCGACTGGAATTCGCGTGGTTACTCATCGGTCGGAATGACGGCGCTTGCCGCCTACGACCCAACCCAGGCGGAGGGCTTTGCGGATGTCCTGACTGACGCATCCTTAATGGAAGTCGCCCGCACGCCGCTCCTCGGGGAGACACCGAATGCGCCCGCTGGTGGACCGCTCGGCCGCTATCGTGGACATAACTTTGACCCTTGTGTAAGCGATTGGGTCGTTCCGGCTTCTGAAGACATCCAGCTCATCCCGCCGCGTGTTGCCGACATCGACCTCGTTGCCGCACGACCTGATCTTGCCGCCGGGCGGCTAAAGCCACTTTTTGCCCGTCACCACACCGATGGCAAAGGCAACGGCCGCGTCAATCTGATCATGGCGGATGGTCACGCAAAGTCCTACTCCGCCAATCAGGTCGCCGCGCGAGGCGCAGGCGCAAACCTGCTATGGCGCTTCAGGAAGTGTCCGTATTAGGCTCTAGAGGTCAGGGAATGCGCTGAAGCGGGCGTGCATCTCAGGATCTGGTGTGTACGTTTCAAGCGTCACGCTTTCCCGAACGATGCTGCGAAGGTCATCGAGGTCCTTGACGATACCCAGCGAG